>CAMHMG010000035.1 GCA_946186175.1 uncultured Clostridia bacterium
AAGGAGAGCGAGAGAGAATGATAGCAGTTGGTAAATGGATAACCAGACATAAAGCGTTAATAATCATTTTAAGTATTTTGCTGATCATTCCGTCAATAATAGGAATGGCAAAGACCAGAACCAATTATGATCTGTTAAGTTACCTTCCTGAGTCCTTGGAGACTGTATCAGGACAGAACATAATGGTTGATGAATTCGGGATGGGCGGTTTCTCCATGATAATAGTTGAAGGAATGGAGATGAAAGATATAAGTGCCCTGAAGGAAAATATCATGAAGGTGGATCATGTGGAGGATGTTATATGGTATGACAGCATAATGGATATTACGGTACCGTATGAGATGCTTCCTGAGAAATATCGTGATGCGATATTCAGCGGTGACGCAACTATGATGATCGCGTTGTTTGATGATACAACATCGGCAGACAATTCTATGAATGCGGTAACGGAGATTAGAAAGATAGTTAATGACCAGTGTTTTGTATCTGGTATGACGGCGTTGGTTACTGATGTCAAGGATCTGGCACTGTCACAGATTCCCATATATGTAGTTATCGCGGCAATATCAACCTTTGTTGTGTTGATACTTACTATGGATTCATTTTTTACACCGATCATATTCCTTTCGGGAATAGGCCTTGCGGTTTTATATAATCTTGGAACTAATATTTTTCTGGGAGAAACCAGTTATATAACAACAGCCCTTACAGCTGTTCTTCAACTGGGTGTGACTATGGACTATTCCATATTCCTTTTGGAGAGTTACAGAGCTAATAAGTTAAGATACCCTGATGATAAAGAAAGGGCTATGGCGCATGCAATCTCCAATACATTTGTTTCAGTATGCGGAAGCTCACTTACAACGGTGGCTGGATTTATGGCGCTTTGTGTTATGACTTTTGCACTTGGTAAGGATCTGGGGCTTGTAATGTCTAAGGGGGTGCTGCTCGGAGTTATAGTCTGTGTTACCGTACTTCCTTGTCTTATCCTTGTATTCGATAAGCAGATCGAAAGATGGAGTCACAGGGAATGGATACCTGAGTTTAAGAAGCTTTCGGATTTTATATTGAAATACAGATGGATAGCGGTTGTACTTTTTGTACTTGTATTCATACCTGCCGCACATGGTAATAATAATGTTTCGATATACTATAATCTGGATAGGGGCTTGCCGGAGGATCTGCCTTCATCAATAGCGAATCGTAAGCTTGAGGATGAGTTTGACATGAGTGTAATGCATATAGTTATGCTTCCGTCAGGACTTGATTCCAGCGTGAAGACCAAAGCTATTGATGATATGAAGAAGGTTGAAGGTGTTAAATGGGTAATCGGAATGAACTCGGTTCTCGGTGCTGACGTACCTGAGTCGATGGTTCCTAAGAAATATAAAGAGATGCTTTCAAGTGATAACTATGAATTGATGTTTGTATGCTCCAACTATAAGACGGCATCGGATGAGGTGAATGCCCAGATTGCAGAGCTTACGAAAATTGCAAAGGATGTTGATGAATCATCAATGGTTATCGGTGAGGCTCCCCTTACAAAGGACCTTATGGATACGACTAATATTGATCTTAAGAGAGTTAATTATCTGTCCATTGCAGCGATATTTATAATCATTCTGATAACATTTAAATCTATATCGCTTCCGATAATATTGGTTGCTGTCATCGAGTTTGCTATATGCGTGAATATGTCATTTCCATACTATACCAACACTTCACTGGTGTTCGTGGCAAGTATAGTAATAGGCAGTATTCAGCTTGGTGCAACCGTTGATTATGCTATACTTATGACATCTAGATACCTTAAGGAGAGAGGGCTTGGTAAGAGCAAAAAGGAATCGGTTTCAATAGCTCATAAAGCATCTATCAAGTCGATAATAATCAGTGGTTCGTGTTTCTTTGCGGCAACATTTGGTATAACACTTTATTCAAGTATTGATATGATAGGATCTATATGTACACTACTTGCACGTGGAGCCGTTATCAGCGTAATAGTGGTCATCACCATACTTCCTGCGTTACTGTGGATGTTTGATCCGATTATATGCAAAACTACATGGGGACTTCGTAGCGTCAGGTTAGGTAAGAATACAAATACAGAGAACAAAACTTATGTATAGTGTTTGGAATATGCTTTTGCACAGGATTGAAGGAGGAATAGTTATGAAATCATTGAAACGTATAACATCAGTTACATTATCGGCAGCATTGGCAGCAGGACTTTTGCAGGGTCCGCTGATCACTTCTTATGCTGCAGAAAGTGTTGAAAAGGAAGAAACCGTATATGTCAATCAGACAGCTACAGGAGATATAGAAAATATAATAGTTTCCGACTGGCTCAAAAATGTATCCGGAAAAGGAGAGATAAAGGATAAGTCCAATTTAAAGGATATCAAGAACGTCAAAGGAGATGAAGAATTTTCAGAGAATAATGGTGAGCTGACATGGAAGGCAAATGATGCTGACATTTATTATCAGGGCACAACAACAGAGAAACCTCCTGTAGGCGTTAATATTTCATATAAGTTAGACGGTAAGGATATCAAAGCGGAAGAGCTTGCGGGGAAATCCGGAAATGTTGAGATTACACTTAAGTATTACAACGATACTGACTATGAGGATGAGATAGATGGTGTAGCAACAAAGCTTCAGAGCCCGTTTCTCATGGCATCTGCTATAATTCTTCCTGTCGACGTATTTACAGATGTTGAAGTAAGTCAGGGTAAGGTGGTGTCAGAGGGAAGTAATCAGATTCTTGTGGCTTATGGAATGCCGGGATTGTTTGATAGTCTGAAACTGGCGAAGGATACACGTGAGAAGCTAGAGGACAATTTAAGTGATACAGTTACCGTTAAGGCAAAGGTCACAGATTTTGAGCTCTCTTCGATATATACTGTGGCAACATCTGATGAGTTTACAGATGTTGATCTTGATGAGAACAGTGACATGGATGATCTTGAGGATGCATTGGATGAATTGGAAGATGCCTCAGAGAAATTGGTGTCAGGCTCTTCTGATCTTTCAGATGGAGTTAAGACTTTACAGGATAAATTTAAGGATTATTCAAGCGGAGTTTCAAAGGTCAGCAAAGGTGCCGATTCAGTTTCAAAAGGTGCTAATAAGCTCTCAAAAGGTATTACTCAGTATACAGATGGTGTGAAATCTGTAACAGATGGTGCTAAGGATTATGTGAAGGGTACAGGAAGTCTCACCTCAGGTATTAAGAAATACGTAGAGGGTGAGAAACAGATAGATGCCGGAGCAAAGGAATTAAATGAAGGAAGTAAGAGTTTTCCTTCCCAGTATAGCGAATTTTCGACAGGTCTTAAGCAATATACAGACGGCGTGGATTCTGTGGCAGACAATATGAGCGCACTATCCGGTGGAGCTGCTGATTTATACAAGGGTGTGGATGCTGCTGTGACCGGTGTAAAAACCACTAATGAGAACATGACGGCAGCTCTTCAAAAGCTTGGTGGAAATGCAGCGGGATATGAGAAGGCTATAACAGACCTTGCTACAATGCTTCAGACAGATACGACACTTACGGATGAACAGAAAGTTGCATTACAAAGCGTTATAGGACAATTGACACAGACAGCAACGACTGAGAAAGCTATACTTGAAGGTATTCAAAGCAGCAGTGATCCAAGTGCTATGAGTCAGCTTGACAGCCTTACAGCCGGTGCTAAGAAATTATCTGAGAGTGCAGCAGCCTTAAGCTCCGGTGCCAATGAATTGTCTAAGAAGAGTGCAGCTATTACATCGGGCAGTGCAAGTGTAGGTGCAGGTATTGATAAGGTAGTTGGCGGAATCAGTAGTCTTTACAGCGGAATTGCGAAATTGAGTGAGAACAATGATGCGTTAACCACAGGAGCCGATACACTCGAAAAGAGTGGAGACCTTTTAACAAGTGGAATTGGTCAGTTGACATCTAAAACAAGTTCTCTTACAAGTGGTGCGGCAACTCTTTCAAAGGGAGCTAAGACTTTGTCTTCAGGTGCAGCTTCACTCGACACAGCTACAGATAAGGTTTCTGATGGTATTGGAAAACTTTCAGATGGTTCTAACAAGCTTTCAGACGGTATGAGCCAGTTTAAGTCAAAAGGAACAGATAAACTTAAGAATGAGTACAATGACAAGGTCAAGACTGTGATAGACCGTTTGGATTCATTGACCGGAAAAGAAGGAAGATATAATTCCTTCTCAGGACTTGCAGATGGTATGGAAGGTAGGGTTAAGTTCATTTTCCAGACAGCTGAGATTAAGACAGAAGATTAAAAGAACACATGGAGACGTCGGTCGACATGATATGGAGATGTTTATATGGGTAAGATTGAAGAGAACAAGAAGAAAAAGAAGGATGCAATCGTCAACTCAGCATTTACTCTGTTCATAGATCACGGTATTAAGGATACATCAATTGCAGATATAATGAAGAAAGCCGAGCTTGCAAAGGGTACATTTTACCTCTATTTCAAGGATAAGTATGAGGTCAGGGATTACCTGGTGAGAAAGAAGGCTACACAGCTCTTTGAAAATGCGATTGAGGCACTCAAGGAAAGTGATATAACTGAGTTTGATAAGAAGATAATTTTTATTGTTGATAATCTTTTAGATCAATTAAGTAATAATAAAATATTACTGAAATTTATTTCAAAGAATCTTAGTTGGGGTATTCTGAGAAATTCAATAGAGAATATACCTGTAAATGAAGGAGAAAGTGCTGCGGATTATATTGAACAGTTAGCAGAAGAAAGTGGCAAACATATCAGAAATCTTGAAATGTTGATCTTTATGATTGCTGAGCTTGTGAATTCAACTGCACATTCGGTAATACTATATCAGCAACCGGTTGAACTGCCTGAGCTTAAGAAGGAATTATTTCCTATAATTATTAATATGATCCATTCCTTTGAGGAAACGTGTTAAGATAAAATGACATTATATACTGAATACATTGTTTATAAAATAGTATAAGCAGTGTATTCAGTTTTTGTTTGTTAAGATGTTGACAATTGTACACAAATGATTATAATAAATTGAGTTTTTTACTTTGATGAAGATTTCAGTACTGATTGAAAACGGAGCCGATGAGATCACTTTGGGAGATATCAATATTCTGCTCACTGATAAGGGTAGAAACGTGTGTGAATAAGAAAAGAGAAAGAAACCTGAGTGGATAACGGGATTGATCAGAAAAATGGGTGAGGATGATGTAAGTCAAATGTTTTTATTGATAAATCGGATGTTTGATATTATAGAAGACAAGGAGAATTGAAATGTTAAAGGTACTTAAATTTGCAAAGGACAAATGGTATGTGATATTAGCGATAATACTCTTACTGTTTGTGCAGGTGTATTGTGAGCTTACATTGCCTGATTATACGTCAGATATTGTTGATGTGGGAATACAGAGTAAAGGAGTGGAATACCCGATTCCTGAGAAGATATCGTTAAAGACGTACGAAAATCTGCAGCTTTTTATGACGGATGAAGAAATAGAACTTGTGGATAAGTATTATTCCAAAAAACAGGATATCATGGAGGCTAAGTTTGATAAGCTGACAGATGATGAGATGGCAGAATTAAAAGAAGCTATGTTGTTGCCGGAAATGATGACATTTCTTTTTACTTCTGAAAGTGAAGAGGCTAAGAATATGCAGAGTGGTATTATCAGTTCATTCGGAATCTCAGAGGATGAATTGGGGAATATCTCAATAGTAGATTTTCTTGAAAATTTACCACAGATAAAAAGAAATGCTATTCGTGAGGTTATAGAAAAACAGATGTCGGATTATCCTGAATATATGTTAGAGGCATCAGGTACTTCATTTGTTCGGCAGGAATATGAGAATCTTGATATAGATATGAACACCTATCAGATGGATTATCTTAAGAAAATGGGTGCGAAAATGCTTCTTATTGCGGTCTTAGCATTGGTGGTAAGTTTTGTTGTCGGCTATCTTTCATCAAAGCTTGCCGCATCTACCGGGAAAGATTTAAGGTATAAGCTGTTTTCGAAGGTTATTGGTTTCTCCAACGCGGAGATGAACTCTTTTTCAACATCTTCACTGATAACCAGATGTACTAATGATGTACAGCAGGTTCAGATGGTGCTGACCGTATTTTTCAGGATTGTGGTTTTTGCTCCGATCATGGGTGGAGGAGCTGTATTAAAGGTCATTAACAATGCAGCTGCTATAGGCTGGACCGTAGTTGTCGCCGTGCTGGCGGTTATATTTGTGATCGCAATACTAATGATCGTTGCAATGCCCAAATTTAAGATAATGCAGAAATTAGTGGATGGTCTTAATCTGGTTTCAAGAGAAATACTTACAGGTCTTCCTGTAATCCGCGCATTCGGAAGAGAGGAATACGAAGAAAAACGATTTGATGGTGCAAGCAGAGAGCTTATGAATACTCAGCTTTTTACGACCGGTTCTATGGCTTTAATGGCTCCTACCATGATGTTCATAATGAATGGTGTAAGTGTTCTGATCGTGTGGGTCGGAGCAGGAAAGATTGATGCCGGAACTATGCAGGTTGGAGATATGATGGCTTTTTTGGTATATGCGATGCACATAGTAATGAGCTTTTTGTTTATTTCCATGATAGCAATTATCATCCCGCGTGCGTCTGTTGCAGCAGACCGTATTGATGAGGTTTTGAGTTCAAAGACTGTGATTGCAGATAAGGATGAGGCAGTTGATATTCCAGAAAAATGCGGGGAGATATCATTTAACCATGTATCATTTGCTTATCCCAACGCTAAGGAAAATGTATTGTCTGATATAGATTTTACTGCTTATGCAGGAAAGACAACAGCAATAATAGGAAGTACCGGATGTGGAAAATCAACCATGGTTAATCTTATTCCAAGATTGTTTGATGTTACGGAGGGCTCGATAACCATAGACGGAGTTGATATTAGAGATGTTAAGATGAAGGAGCTGCGTAAGAAGATCGGTTTTGTACCGCAGAAGGGAACATTGTTTTCAGGTACCATTTCATCTAACATAAAGTTTGGTGCTAAGGATGCAGGTGATGATGAGGTTATCAGGGCGGCTTCTATAGCGCAGGCAACAGAGTTTATAGATGAGAAAGAAAAGAAATATGAATCCGAAATTGCACAAGGTGGTAACAACGTATCGGGAGGTCAGAAACAAAGACTTGCTATTGCAAGAGCAATAGCAAAGAAACCGAAGGTTTATGTGTTCGATGACAGTTTCTCTGCATTGGATTATAAGACCGATGCAGCACTTAGAAAAGCTCTTAGAGAGAATATGGGTAATGCGACGGTTATTATTGTTGCACAGAGGATCAGCACGATAATGCATGCAGATCAGATACTGGTGTTAGAAGATGGCCGGATAGTTGACAGGGGAACGCATGATGAGCTTATGAAAAACAGTGCAATCTATCAGCAGATTGCGGAATCCCAGTTATCTTAAAGTAATAGGTAATTGCGAAACTCATATACACAATCCAATAAGTTTCGCAATCACCTAATCTTAAACTAAAAAGCGAGGTGAATAAAATGGCAGAAGATATTAAGCAGCCTCAAAGAAGAAGAGGAATGCATGGAAGAGGACCGCAGGGTCCGGTGGAAAAACCTAAGGATTTTAAGGGGACAATTAAAAAACTGTTGGAATATATATCAAAATATCATGTACTGTTGATCATTGTTGTTATTCTTACCACAGCATCTACGGTATTTAATATCATGGGACCTAAGATACTTGGAGAGGCGACGACTGAGATATTTAACGGCCTGGTAAGTAAGATTCAGGGCGGGGCGGGCATTGATTTTACAAAGCTTTCGCATTTTGTATTACTTCTTTTGGGACTTTATCTTTTTTCGATGTTAATGAGTTACATTCAGGGACTCATAATGGTAAATGTTGTGCAAAAGATAGCATTCCAGATGAGAAGAGAGATTTCGGAAAAGATTAATCGCCTTCCGATGAATTACTATGATAAGAACAGTATAGGTGATGTTCTTTCGAGAATTACCAATGATGTTGATACTTTGACACAGGGGTTAAATCAGTCAGTGACACAATTGATATCATCTGTGGCGACTCTTTTCGGGATACTTGTAATGATGCTTACGATATCACCGCTTATGACGCTTGTAGCTCTTATGTTACTTCCGATTTCAGGAGTTGGCGTTGCGATAATATTTAAGAATTCACAGAAGTATTTTGTGTCTCAACAAAAATATCTTGGTGATGTTAACGGACAGATAGAGGAGTGCTTTGGTGGACATGATGTCGTCAAGTTGTTTACAAGAGAAGATTCGGTTCTGGAAGAGTTTAACGAAACAAATGATAAGTTATATAATTCAGCGTGGAAGGCACAGTTTATCTCCGGTCTGATTCAACCTATAATGGTTTTTGTAGGTAATCTCGGATATGTAGGAGTTGTAATTCTTGGAGGATATTTAAGTATTAAGAAGGTCATTGAGGTAGGTGATATTCAGTCATTTATTCAGTATGTGAGACAGTTCACACAGCCGATTCAGCAGGTGGCACAGATATCTAATATGCTTCAGTCAACTGCAGCCGCTGCAGAGAGAGTGTTTGCACTGTTAGATGAGCCTGAAGAGGTTATGCTTTCAGAGAATCATACTAAGAAGTCAATTGATAATATAAAGGGTGATGTATCATTTTCACATGTATGTTTCGGATATTATCCTGATAAAATAATTCTTAAGGATTTCTCTGCAAAAGTTAAGGAAGGCCAGAAGGTTGCAATTGTTGGACCTACAGGAGCCGGAAAGACAACATTGGTCAAGCTTTTGATGAGATTTTACGATCTTAATTCCGGAGACATATTTATTGATGGTATAAATGTCAAAGAGTTTGATAAGAAAGAGGTTCGTAACGCCTTTGGTATGGTTTTGCAGGATACATGGTTATTCAAGGGAACCATAATGGAGAATATCAGATACGGAAGACTTGATGCAACTGATGAGGAGGTTATTGCTGCAGCAAAGGCTGCTCATGCACATCATTTCATACAGACACTGCCGGGTGGATATGAAATGGAGCTTAATGAGGAGGCAACTAACGTTTCACAGGGACAAAAGCAGCTTTTGACTATAGCTCGGGCAATACTTGCCAATAATAAACTTCTTATCCTTGACGAGGCTACTTCCTCTGTTGATACAAGAACAGAAGTAAGAATACAGAAGGCTATGGATAACCTGATGAAGGGAAGAACAAGCTTTGTGATTGCTCACAGACTTTCAACAATAAGGGATGCTGACATTATTCTTGTCATGAAGGACGGCGATATAATCGAGCAGGGCAACCATGAGGAGCTTCTAGCCAAGAATGGTTTCTACGCCGACCTATACAATTCTCAGTACGAGCGCATAGCGTGAACCAGGTGAGTGCAACGGCGCAATGCGTTCGGCGGACGCATGTACTGCGCGGACCGATAATAAATAATTTGAACATATATTAAAAATATGTTAGAATAGGAGCGATTGAATAACGCACTTATGTTGCATAATAAGGAGAGTGTATTGAATGGAACAATATAAGAAAGAATTTATCGAGTTTATGATCGATAGTAACGTGTTGAAATTTGGTGATTTTATAACAAAAAGTGGAAGAAAGACTCCTTTCTTTGTCAACACAGGTTTTTACAGAACCGGCACTCAATTAAAACGTCTTGGTGAATATTATGCTGAGGCAATTAATAATGAGTTTGGTACGGATTTTGATGTATTATTCGGACCTGCATACAAAGGAATCCCGCTTACAGTGGCAACAACTATGGCAATTGCAGATATCTATGATGAGGATATTCGTTATTGTTCCAATCGTAAGGAAGTTAAGGACCACGGTGATAAGGGAATATTACTCGGAAGTCCTATCGAAGATGGTGACAGGGTAGTGATTATCGAAGATGTTACAACAGCAGGTACATCTATCGAGGAGACACTTCCTATAATCAAAGCACAGGGTAATGTTGAGATGGTAGGCATGGTGGTTTCTGTAGATCGTATGGAACGTGGTCAGGGAAAGAAATCAGCACTTTCTGAGATCGAGGAGAAGTATGGTTTTAAGACAACATCGATCGTTACCATGAAAGAGGTTGTTGAACATTTATATAACAGACCATATAAGGGAAGAGTTGTTATAGATGATGAGTTGAAGAAGGCTATAGATGCATATTATGAGCAGTATGGTGCAGAATAATTCTTAAATTATGTTGTTCAGGTATCATCTTGCATTTACTGCAAGATACGCAGGAAAAGTATTTTTTACGATACTCAATTATATTATTTGAATTATCAGAATCGGAGGGATTGTCATGGGTGAGAAGATATATAAGACAATGGGAAAGACCGGTGCATGGGGTATAGCTTTTGGAGTTATACTTATTGTTATGGGTCTTGCAATAGGAATTATGCAGATAATATATGGTGGAAAGCTCTTAATGGATAGGAAAGAGATCACATTTTAATATATTATTATCAAACCTTCAGAGCAGAACGTTAAGGAGCTGCTCTGAAGGTTTTTTTATATAGTGCTGTTATGATTACAATGATAGTTAACAAATCAAGTTTAAAGAATGCAATTAGGGGTTTTATTTTTTTGATGAATGTGGTATAGTGTATTGCAACAAGTAGTTATGAAAACCATATATTGAATGTGTATATAGGAGAATGATGATGTCATATCAAATTATAACAGACAGCTCATGCGACATACCTTCTGAGATTGTCAAGAAAAAGAATATATTTGTAGTCCCGTTTTATGTGTCATTTGACAGCGAGAAATATTACAAAGAGAATCTTGACATTGAAGTGAGGGAATTTTATCAGAGAATGGTAGACAATCCTGATATTTTTCCCAAAACATCACTTCCATCAGTTGAGGATTATATTGAAGCATTTACCCCCTATGTGAAAGAAGGGACCGGAATTATATGTATTTGTATAACTACAAAGTTTTCCGGCTCGTATAATTCTGCTATGTCGGCTAAGGATGTATTGTTAGAGGATCATCCCGATGCGAAAATAACCGTAATTGATGCTACCGTCAACACTGTGTTGCAGGGAATATTAGTTTTAGAAGCAGCCAGAATGCAGGAGAATGGACTGTCATATGAAGAGGTGGTTGATAATGTTGAAAGGATCAAATCAACAGGAAGAATAATATTTACCGTTGGGAATATGGATTATTTGATTCATGGAGGCAGAGTGGGCAAGGTTATGAAAGTTGCGGTCAATGCATTTAAAATCCGCCCTATGATCATTTTGAAAGAGGGGGAGATATTCCCGTTTGGTATAGCAAGAAGCAGAAAGAAGTCAATTCAGAAAATATTGGAAAAGACAAAGTCTCATTTCGAGGAGATAGGTGAATCTCCCGACGATTATGAAATAGTAGTCGGTTATGGTTATGACTATGAGGAAGCTGTGGAATTCAAAGAAGAGCTTATAAGTTCTCTGTCTGAGTATTCCACGAAGAAAGATATAGATATTTTTCAAATAGGAGCTATGATAGGAGTGCACACAGGTCCGTATCCGCTAGGAATTGGATTGATTAGAAAATATGACAAATAGAGATGTGTCAAATTGTAGTATTAATATAAAATGTCCCTATATATTGTAGGGGCATTTTTTATCTATTGTAAAGTTGCACAAAATGATTTTTAAGTAGTGGATAAAATGCAGAAAAACGCTCAAATTTAGAAAATCACTTACAAAATTATCAAAAATTTGATATTATAGTAGATGTGAAAAAGAGTAGGAGTGACTGATTAAGAAAGAGAGGAGTAACATGTTTAAAGTCGGTGAGTATGTCGTTAATGGTGCTAACGGCGTATGTAAAGTCGAGAAGATTGGAACTATGGAACTTGGTGGCGTGGAAAGCGATAAACAGTATTACACGTTATTACCGCTTTACACAAAAGGCAGTCAGGTGTTTACCCCGGTGGACAACAAGAAGGTCGTGTTACGTTCTGTAATCAGTAAGCAGGAGGCTTGTAAATTAATTGATGAGATGAGAGACATTGAAGAAATTGTTGTTAAGGATGACAAGAAACGCGAGATTGCTTATAAAGAGGCAATCAAATCCTGTGACTGCCGGGAATTTATTCGTATTATCAACACTGTCCTTAAGAGAAAACAGGAGAGACTTGCAGCAGGCAAGAAGATGTCTGCTTGTGATGAGAGGTATTATAAACAGGCAAAGGACAACCTTTATGGAGAATTTGCAGTAAGCCTCAAAATCGCAAAGGAAGATGTTGAGAATTTTGTTGAACGTAGAATTGCTCTTAAAGAGATGGCATCTGCGTCCTGATTGTCGATTATTATTACGTATTATCAAAAAAATCGGTCTTTCAGACCGGTTTTTTTGACTTTATAGGTTTAATGGTATATTATATATATGAATAAGAGTAATTGTTCAGGTAGCATTTTGCATTTACTGCAAGATGCGTACGAATATGATAATTAATGAGGTTGATTTATGAGAAGGCGGAGAAGAAGGCGTAATAAATTTGATAAATATGGTATTTATGAAATACCTAACTATTCATCTCCAAGAAGAAAAAGAAGGAAAAAGAAAAAAGCCGGTTTTGGGGGCATGATAAAGCTTTTTCTTTCGATGTGGATTGTGATATTTCTTATATATTTGGTATCTTACTGTGTAAAGTACAGTATGAAGGATGAAGCTGTTTCGTTATATAATGAAGGAGATTATCAGGGAGCGATTGAACTGTTTGAGGAAGCATTAAAACCACAACTTCCTCTTTTATATTCTTTTGATAATGATATAAGATATTATATGGCGGATTGTTATGTTAACTTGAAGGAGTTTGATCTGGCTTGTCATCAATATGATATGATAAGATTTTGGTCTTCTAATACTGAAAAAAGAGCAGAATATCTGGAAAATATAGCATATGGGTTATTACTTTACAGATGGCAGGATTACAGACAAGCCTTGCCGATACTTAAACAAGCTTATGAAGACGGGTACAGTGAACTTATACTATATGTTGGAAGCTGTTATGGACAGATAGGCGACATGGAGAATATGCAGTTATATTACAATGTATTTCTACAAGACCATGAATTGAACAGTTTTATGTATGCACAATATGCATCAATTGCTCTTGATAAGGATTTGTTAGAAGATGCTGAAAAATATATTGAGGCAGGGAAGAATCTAAGTGATCAATCATGTATACGTGAAATTCTATATGATGAGATTGTTTATTATGAAAAGCTTAAAGATTATAATACAGCATATGAGAAAGTATCAGATTTTATTGAAAAGTATCCTAATGATGTAGATGGAAAAAAAGAATTGGATTTACTCTATACAAGACAGACATTAGATAAAAAATAAATGGTGAAAAATTACGAAATTGTTAAATATTTTAAATTATTTAATTTTTCTGTTGAAATAAATAGAAATGTATAGTATTATGTAATCATGTTATGTTAATTTGGTGATTTTTGTTTAGAGGAGCAAAGGATGAATTATAGAACTTATAATTTCAAACGTATACTTGGGTTTACTGTTCTTATTATTATAATGGCAATATCTGTAAGCGGTCAGCGGGTTAATGCAGCTGCTTCTTGTAAGTCTGTAATTTCTTATCCTGCAACAACAAAGAGTAAAGTTAATCTAAGAAAGAAAGCCGGAATAAAATATAAAAGCCTTGGAATGGTTGAAAAAGGCCAAAGCGTAACTATTTTAGGATATGTTAAGAATGGTGGACTTACGTGGTATAAGTGTAAGACTACACTTGATAATGGCGATAGAAAGACGGGCTATATCTGTTCTTTATATGTAAAAAAAGAAAAAAATCCTAAAGGTGTTGTTAATGGCAAGGTTGATTCGACACTTAATGTCAGGAAAAAAGCTAATAAAACCGCCAAGTCTGTCCTGAAGATACCAAAGGAAACAGTGACAACAGTATTGGGAATTAAGAAGAATTCCGGTAATTACTGGTATAAAGTTAAAGTGTCATATAGTGGAAAAACTAAAACCGGATTTGTCTTGGGTAATTATATAGATATTAGTATTCCCAAAGAAAATAAAGAGGAAAAAAATGACTCTCCACAGGAAGCCTATGTCAATGAAAAGGTGACTTCATTTCTTAACGTTAGAAGTGATGCCTCAACAGATAGTAATATTGTGAGTCGTATTCCAAAAGGAACAACGGTAACAGTTGTTGGGAAAAAAGGTAACTGGTATAAGATCACAACTGTGTATGAATCCAATGAAATTACAGGATATGTTGCCAAAGAATATATTACATTTGGTAAACCTGCTGAAAACATAGTAGAAGAGCAGAAGAATGAATCCGTAACGTATGATCCTGATTTTGAGAAACAACTTGCAGCGTTTCCTGAAAGCTATCAAGCGTCTATAAGGACATTAAAAACAGCTTATCCAAACTGGAATTTTGTTGCTATTAATACTGGACTTGATTGGAATACGGCACTTTCTAATGAGAGTGTTGTTGGCAGGAATCTTATCCAAAGTAATTATCCGAGAGGTATATCCAGTCTTGCGCCATTATCGTATCTGTCGACTGCGGCAGGAGCATATGACAGTGACAAGAATAAATATACAGTGTATGATGGTTATAATTGGTATAGTGCCGCACCTGAGGTTATTGCATACTATATGGATCCAAGAAACTTCTTGAATGATGTTGATATATTCCAATTTGAGGCCTTGGCATATGACGAATCACAAAGTAGTACGGTTGTTGAAAGCATATTGAAGAATACATTTATGAGTGGTGACTATAGCGTGATAGATACTGCTACCGGACAAGTTGCAACAGGTAGTTATGTACAGGCATTTATGGATGCAGGAAAGGCTTCCGGAGCTAATCCGTATTTCTTAGCAGCAAGATCTAAACAGGAAGTCGGAACTAACGGTTCAGTTGCCACAAGCGGTATATATACAGGTTACGAGGGGATATATAATTTCTATAATATTGGTGCATCTGATGGGGCTAATGCTGTAGTTAAAGGATTGCTTTGGGCTAAGGGTGGAACCTCTAATGCAACTACATATAGCAGACCATGGACAACCCCTTATAAGTCGATTACGGGAGGGGCGTCGTATATAGCACAGAATTACATAGCTAAGGGTCAAGATACGTTGTATTTCCAGAAGTTTAATGTTCACCCAAAAGACGCGAAACAAACATATAGTCATCAATATATGACTAATGTTCAGGCTCCGTGGGCAGAAGGAAGAACAACAAGAAATGCATATAATGAGTTGGGCATTTTATCAGATACTATGGTATTCTACATACCGGTATTTAACAATATGCCGGAAAGTCTATGTGCGTTACCGGCAGCCAATTAGTTAAGGGAAATGATTTTAATAATACATAGAAAACGGACTGATCAGGAATCTGACAGTCCGTTTTTAAGATCCTCCGGATCAAAAGTATATTTTTTGTTGCAGAAATGACATTCCACTTGGATTGGGTCGCCATCGTTGATCATTTCTTCAATATCTTTCTTCCCGATACTCATAACTGCTTTATACATGCGTTCTTTTGAGCAATCGCATCTGTAAACAGGAGTTGTTTCTGTTGTAAAAGTGATATCATATCCATCAAACAACTTATTCATCATATCGTAAGGAGTCATTCCTTTGTCAATAAGTGATGTTATAGATGAAAAGTCTTTGAGTCTTTGTTCTAAGTCAGAGATCAAAGTTTCTTCTGCATAAGGCATTAGCTGAATTATAAAACCTCCGGCGTGTTTAACAGTGTTATTCTTCTCCATCAAAACCCCAAGAGCTAATGAGGTAGGAATCTGTTCGCTTGTTGCATAGTAATATGTTAAATCTTCTGCAATCTCTCCGGATACCAGATTAGATTGACCAATGTAGGGTTCTTTAAGTCCGATATCCTTAATGACCGATAATACTCCAAGGTCAAGTGCACGACCTACATCAAGCTTTCCGGCAGGACTTGGAGGTAACATAACAGCGGGATTGTTAACATAGCCTTTTACCTGGGCCCTCGCATTAGCGGTGACAGTTAAGCCCCCTATGGGACCGGAACATTGAATTTGAATTGTCAATAAATCGGAATCATTTTTGCACATACTCCCCATCATTGCTCCGGCGGTAAGTAGTCTTCCGAGTGCAGCAGTGGCAACGGGACTAGTGTTATGAAATTGTCTGGCGGTTTCAACTAATGACTTTGAGTAGCAACAGTAGAACCTGACCTGGTTATTAGCGGCCATGCCATGAATTAATATATCCTTCATTCTGTAAGTCTCCATATTAAAAATCAAGCTTGTCCTGATCCTCTAATACGTCGGGATCTTCATAAGTGTCAGAGAGACCTTCGTTTTCATACTTTTC
>CAMHMG010000036.1 GCA_946186175.1 uncultured Clostridia bacterium
AATCTTTCACTTGTCTCTCAAGCCTCTGATACGTGTCGGCATCGCTTTTTATCTCTATACCAAACAATCCTCCATCTGTTACCATGACAACGTCAGCTCTTGACTTTCCCATAGTAAGTTCCTCAAAGAAGCGAACTTTTCCGTATTTTATTTCCAAATATTCACACAATCCATCTCTTATATCACTGTCTCGAAGCATTCTTTTTCCTTCATCATTAAATGTCAAAATAGTTACTAAACAATAATATCTCCAAGTTCGTATCTTATAACTTTCCCAATATCGGAAGGTGCAATCTCAACCTGATATCCCACTTTGCCGGCACTGAAAAATATGGTATCAAAGTTCATTGCCGTCTCATGTATGACTGTCGCAAACTGTTTTTTCATTCCAACAGGCGAGCAGCCGCCGTGAATATATCCCGTAAGCGGAAGCAGTTCCTTCTGCTTGATCATCTCTATTGATTTCTCACCAACCGCCTTAGCCGCTTTCTTAAGATCAAGCTCACTATCAACAGGAACCACAAACACATAATTAGCACCTGTCTTACCACGTGTTACAAGTGTCTTAAACACTCGTTTCGGATCCTCGCCCAATATCTTTGCAATCTCCTCGCCGGAAGTCGATGGATCTTCTGTATATGTGTGAGCTGTATAGGCAATCTTTTTCTGCTCAAGCAAGCGCATAACGTTGGTTTTCTCATTCTTGTTCATTACAATTCTCCCTGCAACAATAATACTTCTATCACTTATCAATATATATTATTCAACATTTCTTGCCGTTATAATTTCTCTAGTTCATTATAAATTGCCAGTAAATGTTCCCTCGAAAGCTCTGCCTCATTCAGAATAGTATATCGCTCCGGTCTTGTAGCCGATGCACTCTGCCAAGCACCCACAAAGATATCCTCTGTAATCTTCCACTCAGAAGGCTTCACCGGGATATTATACTCTTTTAATAATCTTGTAATTTTCTCTATATTTCTACCCTGAAACTTACAGGCAGCATAACTACCCATAGCAACTGCGATACCATGAGGAACCCTGACATCATCGGCATAGTTTTCCTCCAGCGCATGGCAGAATAAATGCTCAGAACCACTTGACGGTCTTGATGAGCCTGCAATCTCCATAGCAAGTCCACCCATGACAAGAGCCTGTGTAAGACGCTTAATAAAATCCTTGCTTTTCAACTCCTTCATATCGTTATAGCAGATAGAATTAAATGCCATCTTGGATATCATATAAGCGAAATCGTGAACATTTTCCCTGCCTTCTTCTGCGGCAATTCTCCAATCATTCAACGCAGTATACTTACTTATCGTATCACCTATTCCCGAAAGAAGCTGTCTTTCCGGCGCGCTCATTATTATGTTCACATCAACAAATATAGCGTCCGGAATAGTGCATTTGAATGTCTTTCTGGCACGTCCCTCTGTACCAAGAACCGCAACAGGTGAAGCCAGACTGTCATTTGAAAGTGTTGTAGGAAGGCATATATAACCTGCTTTGCTAACAAATGCCGCAAACTTGGCAAGGTCTAACACAGTACCACCACCAAAGCCTATCACGAGTCCGAATTCCTTCATTGTTATATACTTGGCAAGATCCACTGCCTCATCATAAGTTGCAGCCTCTATCAGATAAAATTCACTCGTTCCAAAACTTGACGCTATGGTAGAAAGTGTGTCCTCAAATAGTTCCTTAAGTGCCTTCTCCGTGACAATAATCGTCTTCTTATTTTCCAAATCCGGTACAACATCCTCCATCATTTCAGGAATGTAAGCAAAACAGCCCTCCTCCACACGAAGATGATCCGGTAATCTGAACTGATGCATCTATCAATACCTCCAAAGCATTATTTCTTTTATATAACAATACTTATGATAACAAGAAAACCCCCAAAACACAAGGCTTTGAGGGCTTTTGTAAAACTTTGTAAAATCTTGATAAATTATCTCTTCGAGAACTGCGGAGCACGACGAGCTGCCTTCAAACCAGGTTTCTTTCTTTCCTTCATACGTGAATCACGTGTGAGGTAACCTGCCTTCTTAAGTGAAGGACGATTCTCAGCATCTGCCTCTAATAATGCTCTTGAAATACCATGACGGATAGCTCCTGCCTGTCCTGTATATCCACCACCGCGAACATTAACAAGTACATCGAACTTTCCTACTGTATTAGTAACAACAAATGGCTGATTAACGATGAGCTTTAATGTATCAAGTCCAAAGTAATCTTCCATATCTTTCTTATTGATTGTAATCTTACCTGTACCAGGTGTTAAGTATACTCTTGCAACACTGCTTTTTCTTCTACCTGTTCCGTAATATCTTGCTGATTTAGCCACTACTTTGTCCTCCTTCATTAATACTTAATTTCTAACTCTTTAGGTTGCTGTGCCTGCTGCTTGTGCTCAGGTCCTGCATAAACATGAAGCTTTGTAATCATCTCACGTCCCAAAGGTCCCTTAGGAAGCATACCCTTAACAGCTTTGCGGAGAACTTCTTCCGGCTTCTTTGCTAACATTTCTTTCAATGTTGTTTCCTTCATACCGCCTACATAACCTGAGTAGTTATAATAGATCTTCTGGTCTAATTTCTTACCTGTTACTTTGATCTTGTCTGCATTAACAACTACTACGTAATCACCTGTATCAATATGCGGTGTAAATGTCGGCTTATTCTTACCTCTTAATACGCTTGCGATCTCTGATGCCAAACGTCCTAATGTATGTCCTGTAGCGTCAACTACATACCACTGTCTCTCGATTGTCGATGGGCTTGCCATATAACTCTTCATGGTGTTCCTCCTTAAAATATTCAAAAGTTTCTGTCATACGCATATATTAAATGCTCTACAGTATCAGATATCATATCTGCTCCCGCTGCAATGTCCGAAACAGCGAATAATGCTCTTGATATGTTTCGATTCCGTATTCCTGACAATATCTATTATCATCTTCTTATATCTCATCATATCACCGTCTCCGGCATCCATCATATATGATGTTGGAAAGCGATATAATCCGATGATTCAAAACTACCGTAACACCGGGGCTTATTGGCGTCAGAGCAGTCTTTTCCTATCATCACAAGAAAGTATTATATTATAAATAAAAATCCATGTCAACGGGTTTTTGAGAAAATCTTCTTTTTAATCATTTTTCAAATAAAATCCTGTATGAATTGTTCTGTCGGATCTACGTATATACATGAATTCTTGCCGTCTATCACTGCCTTCTTTCCTTCCCAGTCAACATCAATATCTTTACATTGGATAATAGTTGGAAAATCCATGCCTTTTGCAAGTATAGCCATATGACTGTTCATACTGCCTTCTTTTAATACAATCCCTGCAAGCATTGGAATATTGAGCTTGACCATTTCTGATGGAAACAGATCCTTTGTCATCAAAATCACAGGTTCTTCTTTTTCCGGTAGAAGTCCTTCTGTTCCCGACAAGATTTCTTCTTTCTCCTGCATAAACATCTCATTTCCACAGAGAATGTCCATCACCGTGTGCTTAATATCATATATGTCAGCAGCCCTTTCTTTCATATATGTATCATCCATCTGATTAAAAATCTTTGCCTGTTCATCAAACACAGTATCAACTGCGCGTTCCGCTGACTTTTTCTGATCTATGATCATTTTTCTCACTTCGGTACGAAGATACTCATCCTCTAACATCATTACGTGTGCCTTGAAAATCTCTGCAAGTTCAGTATCTGTATCAGAAGCAAACTTTGTTTCTTGCAGAGCCTTCAATTCTTCTACTGCCTTACAAAAAGCGATGTCTAACCTTTCAAGCTCTGATTCAACATCAGATATTTCATTATCATTTATCAAATAATTTTTTCTTTTATATATTAATATCCTGCCTATTGCCGTTTTCTGTGTTATGCTGACACCTTTCGCCATTATCATTTCCCGCACCCCATTTATAATATTTACTCACTACACGTTTACTTTCAAAATCCAATAAGAATAGTCGTTTTCGTTCTTACTGAAAAAACAACATATGTTTTATCCTATTCTGAATTTACAGATATTCAATATTTTGCAGAGTCAGTCCGCACGCCGGCGCCTTATGGCCTGCCTTTGTTCTGTCTTTCTCATCCAGAATATTTTTGATCTCCTCAGGAGGTATCATTCCCATTCCAACCTTTAATAATGAGCCTACAATTATCCTGACCATATTATACAAAAATCCGTTTCCGTTGATAACAATTCTTACAATATTGCCTTCACGAATAACATTAATATAATATATCGTCCTTACGGTATTCTCAACATCGTCCTTGGGCGTGCAGAAACTCTTGTAATCATGTTCACCGACAAGATAATCCGCGCCCTGCTGCATTTTCTCCTCATCTAAATGATAGTATACAAAATGTGAATACAGCCTGACAGTGGGATCCGGAAACTGTGCGTTATATATCTTATATTCATACGTCTTTCTGGTGTCACAATATCTTGGATGAAAATCAGGTTCAACTTCTTCCGACTTCTGTATCCTTATATCATCAGGCAGCAGATTGTTAATAGCATAAGCTATTTTATCCGGAGGCATGGTTACCTCGGCATCAAACACCGCCACATTTCCAAGAGAATGAACTCCCGAATCAGTACGGCTTGCTCCTATTACAACAATATCCTGTCCGAAAAATTTACTGAGTGTCTTATTAAGCACTTCTTCAACCGTTATTCCATTTTTTTGAATCTGCCATCCACAGTAATTTGTACCATCATATGCAACAATAAGCTTGATCCTCTTCATGATGTTCTCCCTTGTATATTAATAATTAGGTAATTGCCTATTAATAATACTCTATATTCCACTCAGTATTCCCAGATGTAACAGCCTCTTTAAAATGATCAGCACTACCAGATATACCACCAGCAATATATAAACAATGTAATCATTGCGATCATATTGCAAAGGTTTCATTTTCGTTCTGCCTTCCTCGCCATGATAGCATCTTGCATCCATCGCAAGCGCAAGATCATTACTTCTCCTTATCGCTGATACAAACAGAGGAACTATGATTGGCAGCAGCTTCTTAACTCTCTTTATGATGTTCCCCTCATTAAAATCCACACCCCTTGCTGTCTGAGCCTTCATTATTCTATCAAGCTCACCTGTCAATACCGGTATAAACCTAAGCGCTATCGACATTATCATAGCTATTTCATGTACCGGAATACCAAGCTTCTTCATCCACGATAACAGTCTTTCCAAACCATCTGTCAACGCAGTCGGAGTAGTAGTATATGTCATCATCGATGAACCGGTAATAATTAAAATAAGTCTGATCAACAGAAATAACGCAGAATATATTCCCGTCCGGGTTATACTAATAAATCTCCACTTAAATATTATATCAGCACCTTTAACAGTGAACATCTGAAGAATTACCGTGAACACCAGAAATGCCATTATGCCCTTTGTTCCTTTAATAATATAACTCCACTTAACCTTTGAAATATTGACATATACCAGCAGGACTGCAAATGCCGCTGCATACATATATATATTCCTCATAAACAACAGACTTATAACATAAATAAATGTCACTACAAGTTTAACACGTGGGTCTAATCTATGTATAACAGAATCAACACTATAATATTTTCCTATTGTCATTTCTCTCATTTGGTTACACCTATTCTAAATCTTATCATCAATCCTAACAAACTACTGCATTAAACTCACCTACTGCATAATTCCGCAAAAACATCTTTCTTTCTATGCTTGCAAATGTCTATATCAATGCCGGCTGCTTTTAAGCCATGAAGTATTTTTACGCCTAAAGGAACATCATAGCAAGGAGAATCAATTAATGTATTTAATGAATACACATAAGCGGCTTCTCCATCAACTACAATCTCCCCATTGTCCATGACCACTATCCTGTCTGCATATTCTGCCACTTCTTCCATTGAATGAGACACCATCACAATCGTGATTCCCTGTTCATGCTGTAATTTTTTGAGCATATCAAGCAAATCTTTTGCTGATACGGGATCGAGCCCTGATGTCGGCTCATCCAAAACAAGATATTCGGGACCCATTGCCAAGACTCCTGCTATAGCAACTCTTCTTTTCTGTCCGCCCGAAAGTGAAAGAGGTGGGACATCGTATATTGTATCAGAAAGTCCTACAGCCTCTATTGCACTGTATGCACGTTGATTAGCTTCGACCCTTGATATGTTCATATTCAACGGACCAAATGCTACATCCTGTTCTACAGACTCTGCAAAGAGCTGATATTCAGGATATTGAAATACCAGACCTACCTTCTGTCTTAATTCCTTCAAAGGGAAATCTTTGTCTGATATATCTTTGCCGTTATAGTATACGCTGCCTGTTTCCGGCATCAAAAGTCCATTTAAATGCTGCATAAGGGTCGACTTACCCGATCCGGTACTGCCAATAACTGCAATAAACTCGCCCTTACCAATATGAAGATCAATATTTTTTAATGCATAAGTTTCACCTGCAAAACCTTTGTTATATATATAATTAACATTATCTAGTAAAATCCCTTCTGCCGGATTATATTCTAAGTGTTGATATTGTCTGCCAGGATTTTTATTGACAGACGTTTTGCCGCTGGATGTTTTGCTGTATGATATTTCATCGCTATATTTTGTACAGAGCAGATCTACAAGTTGTTCATCACTCTCTATAGATTCTGCTTCTTCTCTGTCAATCATTTTCTGTTCAAGCAAAAAATTAATATACTGATACAGATTAGGAGGCATTAATCCACAATCATATATTACATCCTCTTTATCAAAAATTTGTTTAGGTGTACCCTGTAACATTAGCTTTCCCTGTTTCATCACCATCACCTTGTCAGCTGCTATTACTTCATCCATGTGATGAGTTATCCATATGATTGTAATTCCTTTTTCCTTATTGAGCATCACTGCCGTGTTAAGTATGTGCTTACGGCTTACAGGATCAAGCATTGCTGTGGCTTCATCAAATATTATGCATTTCGGTTCCATTGCAAGCACACCTGCTATTGCAACCCTCTGCTTCTGACCTCCGGATAAATTATTAGGATTCACAGCCCTATATTCTTCCATTTCAGTACAATCCAAAGCATTATCCACCTGATTCCAGATTTTCTCTTTAGAAAAGCCAAGGTTTTCTGGTCCGAAAGCCACATCCTCTTCAACCAGGCTTCCAATAATCTGGTTGTCAGGATTCTGAAACACCATGCCTGCTGTTTTTCTGACAGCAAGTCTTAGTTCCTCATCTTTTGTATCAATCCCATCAACTATTACAGTACCCTCACTTGGTGTCAGCAGTGCATTTATCTGCTTTGCAAGGGTTGATTTGCCGGAACCGTTTTTCCCGACTATTGCAATAAAATCTCCCTGCTCAACATCAAAAGAAATATCTGAAATAGCTTCTACCATCTCCTCGACATTGCCTTCATCATCACGCCTGAAATATTCAAATACAAGATTCTTTATTTCTATAAAACCCATACACACATTCCTTTTTAAGTAAATATTAAGGCGGAGACCAAAAAGCCTCCGCCTTATAATAAACGTTATTCTTTATTATTGCAAGTAGATTATACTAACTCAAGTATAACCTCCATAGCTGCATCACCCTTACGAGGTCCGATTTTGATAATTCTTGTGTATCCACCCTTACGGTCTGCATACTTAGGACCATACTCGTTGAATAACTTCTCTGTAAGATCTACCTTCTTAGTTCCTCTCTTTTTACCTGCTGCTTCAGTAGGAACCTCAACTACAGGATAAAGAACCTTGAGCATCTGTCTTCTTGCATGAAGCTTAGTAGCCTGATCCTTCTTAACTGTCTTCTCAACTTCGTCATATACAGTAACTTTCTTACCATCTACAACTTCTTTGATTCTCTTGCCATCTTTGTCCTTCTTAGCAACCTTTGCTGTTACTGTAACTTCATCAAAGTTATCCTTTTCCTTAACAGCCAATGTAATAAGACTCTCAGCAATCTTACGAACTTCCTTAGCTCTTGCCTCTGTTGTAGTAATCTTACCATTGTATAATAACTGTGTTACCTGATTACGAAGTAATGCTTTTCTCTGTGCCTGTTTCTTTCCAAGCTTTCTATACATTGCCATAATGTAATGTCCTCCTTCACTTTGCCTACTTCGATGCCTCCTCTATATTCAAGAGAAATAATGCATCGTATGAATTCTTAATCAAATCATCCTTCAGCTTAAGTGTTCTTTCTTATTATTTATTAATTAATCATCTCCGTTGTTAAGGGATAATCCAAGTTCTTTCAACTTGTTAAGCACTTCATCAAGTGACTTTCTTCCCAGGTTACGAACCTTCATCATATCCTCAGTTGTCTTGCTTGTAAGCTCCTCAACCGTGTTGATACCTGCACGTTTCAAGCAGTTAAATGATCTTACGGAAAGCTCCAATTCATCAATATTCATTTCAAGAACTTTCTCTTTCTCATTATCCTCTTTTTCTACCATAACCTCTGCAGATTTAGCATTCTCTGAAAGGTCTATGAAGAGGCTTAAGTGCTCTGAAAGTACTTTTGCCGCAAGGCTTACTGCCTCATCCGGTGCAAGTGTTCCATTAGTATATACATCTAAGGTGAGCTTGTCGTAGTCTGTTGTCTGACCTACACGAGTATCAGTAACAGTAAGATTAACACGCTCAACAGGTGTATAAATGGAGTCTACTGCGATTACATCAATTGATGTATCTTCTTTCTTGTTCTTATCGGAACCCACATAACCTCTTCCTTTGGTTATTGTCAATTCCATATCTAATCTTGCATCTGATCCTGAAAGTGTTGCAATAACAAGATCAGGATTCAAAATCTCGATATCACTGTCAACATGAATATCAGCCGCTGTTACTACGCCTTCTCCAACATACTCAATATATGCCTGCTTAGGCTCGTTAGAAGTACTGTTATTCTTGATAGCTAATTCTTTGATATTCATAACTATCTCAGTAACATCTTCCTTAACTCCGGGAATTGATGAAAACTCATGCAATACACCCTTAATCTTGATATAGCTTACAGCGGAACCGGGTAATGATGATAACATAATTCTTCTCAAAGAGTTACCAAGTGTTGTACCATATCCTCGCTCTAAAGGTTCTACTACAAATTGACCGTATCTGTTGTCTTCTGAGATCTCTTTAATCTCGATTCTTGGTTTTTCAAATTCAAACACGTTATACGAACCTCCCATTATTAATTATTTCACATAATGCAATGCAAGCTTGATTCCGCTTCGCAAACTTGATTGCAATACTTTTATTGCAATGCAAGCTCGATTTCGCTTTGCTTCATCTCGCTCGTGCTAAACACACAATTATTTTTAAGAAATTACAGTCTATTTGCAAGCCAGCTTGCATAGACTGACTTTCTTAAAATTAGCATTGCTTATTAGATATCGAATCTTACTTAGAATATAACTCGACGATAAGTGTTTCGTTAACAGGAACGTCTATCTGCTCTCTAAGTGGTAACTCTGTTACTGTTCCACTTAAGTTTTCCTGATCAACATCTAACCATGCAGGAACTAATCTTCCGCCTGTAACCTCTAAGATATCTTTGTATCTCTGTAAAGATTTGCTCTTCTCGCGAATCTCAATCTTATCTCCGGCTTTAATTCTATATGAAGGGATGTTTACGCATTTGCCATTAACTAAAACGTGCTTATGTCCTACGACCTGTCTGGCCTCTCTACGTGTTCTTGCAAATCCCATACGGAATACAACATTGTCAAGTCTTGACTCCAAAAGAATCATAAGGTTAGGACCTGTAAGACCTTTCATTCTCTCTGCTGTAGCATAAAGATTACGGAAAGGCTTCTCTAATACTCCGTAAATGAACTTTGCTTTCTGCTTCTCACGAAGCTGTAATCCATATTCGCTCATCTTTCTGTTTGAACGAACTAACTTTCTGTGTGACTCTTTATCTACTCCAAGAACCTGTGGCTCCATGCCTAAAGATCTGCATCTCTTAAGAACCGGTGTTCTATCTACTGCCATCTTATTATACCTCCTATTACACTCTTCTACGCTTTGGTGGACGACATCCGTTGTGTGGAACAGGTGTTACGTCACGGATACTTAACACTTCAAGACCTGCTGCCTGAAGTGCACGGATTGCTGCCTCACGGCCTGAACCCGGACCCTTAACCATAACGTCTACCTTCTTAAGACCATGAATCAATGCTGCCTTTGTTGCAGTCTCTGCTGCCATCTGAGCTGCATATGGAGTTGACTTCTTAGATCCCTTGAAACCAAGCTCACCTGCACTAGCCCATGAAAGTGCATTACCTTCATTGTCGGTTAATGTAACAATTGTATTATTAAAAGATGACTGAATATGTGCCTGACCGTGTTCTACGTTCTTCTTAACACGCTTCTTTGTCACTTTCTTTGTAACTTTAGCCATTATAACTTAACCTCCTGATTATTTCTTCTTGTTTGCTACTGTTCTCTTAGGACCCTTACGAGTTCTTGCATTGGTCTTTGTCTTCTGACCACGAACCGGCAAACCTTTTCTATGACGAATTCCACGATAACAACCAATTTCCTGAAGACGCTTGATATTAAGAGCGATCTCTCTACGAAGATCACCTTCTACCATCTGTGTCTCATTGATAATTTCGCTGATTCTCTTAACCTCGTCGTCTGTGAGATCACGAACGCGAGTATCAGGATTAACATTAGCTTCTTTTAATATACGCTGAGATGAAGGAAGTCCTATACCATAGATATAAGTAAGTCCAATCTCGATACGCTTTTCTCTTGGTAAATCTACACCTGAAATACGAGCCATACTGACTGCTACCTCCATTAAATAATCTTTGTAATTAAATATCTTTTCTGTCAGGAACATATACCCATTATTCCTTATAAGAACATTTAATAAATTGTCCAATATAAAACCATTATAAATGTTCTATCAGACATTCCTAATCTTTGATATCTCTACCGGGTAACAATAGAGGTGAAATGTATATCAACTCTTAGTAATGTAATCTACAGATACTATGTAATGTGTAGATGGCACATACTTAGATCTGTTCTATTAATATGTTATACAAGCTCATGACACTTGTATATACAGCCGCTTTCATAATTAATGTGGACTAACGTCTACATATCTTCATCTTCCATAATAAAGATCAGTTATTATAGAAGGAACTTCACACCGGGAATACGGTGCTACTTTGGTCTTCAAACTTCGATAGGATTATTGATGGGCTATCATCATCCCTGTCTCTGTTTGTGCTTCGGGTTCTCGCAGATCACTCTGATACTGCCTTTTCTTTTAATGACTTTGCACTTATCGCAAATTGGTTTAACTGATGCTCTAACCTTCATTAAAATACTCTCCTTTCGAAAAAAGTCCATTGCGAAAAACTATTTTACCATTATCATTATTCTAATGCAAGTAAAATTTTAAATTTATTTTACGAATTTATTTTATTTTTCTCTCCATTTAATTCTTCCCTTTGTGAGATCATATGGAGATAACTCTAATGTAACTTTATCTCCGGGTAAAATTTTAATGTAATTCATTCTAAGTTTACCACTTATGTGTGCCAAAACTTCGTGTCCGTTTTCTAATACGACCTTAAACATTGCGTTAGGTAATTTTTCAACTACTGTTCCTTCAATTTCAATTACATCTGCTTTAGACATATATTCGTCCTCCTTAATATATTAACTGGATTAAAGGTGGTATGCAGATGAAAGCATTATATATCTTTCATCTGCACCCATGATTTTTATAGTTCAATTCCCGGAGCCTGTGATAGAATTTCGGGACCGTCTTCCGTAATCAGAATGGTATTTTCATAATGCGCTGCCGGAAGATTGTCATCTGTAACAACTGTCCAGTCGTCATCCTCCCAGTACACTTCATATGTTCCTAAGGCAATCATTGGTTCAACCGCTATAGTCATTCCGGCACATAATTTCGCTCCTCTTCTTTTCCCAACAAAGTTAGGAACTTCCGGTTCTTCATGAAGCTTTGTACCGACTCCATGACCTACAAGATCACGAACAACGCCGTATCCAAAGCTCTCACAATATTCCTGTATAGCTCTTCCTATATCAGAAACATGATTACCGGGTCTTGCCTGTTCAATACCCTTAAAGAAACTTTCTTTAGTAACTTTAACTAACTGCTTAACCTCTTCCGATGCTCCCGGCATAATCCATGTTCTAGCTGAATCCGAATGATATCCCTTATATATGACTCCTGCATCAAGACTTACAATATCTCCATCCTGAATAATTCTTTTCTTACTCGGAATACCGTGTACCACCTCATCATTTACCGATACACATATTGATGCCGGATATCCGTTATAATTAAGAAATGACGGTATACATCCGTAACTCCTGATCACTTCCTCGCCGATTTTATTAATATCATATGTTGATATACCCGGACGAATCTGTTTTCTCATCTCCTCATGTGTGATGGCGAGAATTCTTCCCGCCTCACGCATGAGCTCAATCTCTGATTTCGATTTAATTGAAACTGCCATTTTTATTCACCTAAAATATCTGTAATTGCCTTAAATACATCATTCATATCTACTGTTCCGTCTACTTCTTTGATAATTCCCTTCTTAGTGTAGTAATCAATCAAAGGCTGTGTCTGATCATGATATACTGAAAGTCTGTTTTTAACTGTCTCAGGCTTATCATCATCACGAATAATAAGATCTCCGCCACAGGTATCACATTTACCCTCTACCTTAGTCGGGCTGTATACTACATGATATGTTGCTCCACAACCTACGCATGCGCGTCTTCCACCCATTCTGTTGATGATGTTCTCATCCGGAACCTCAACGTTGATAGCATAATCAACATTCTCACCAATTTCTGTAAGGGCTTTATCAAGTGCCTCAGCCTGAGGAATAGTTCTTGGGAAACCATCAAGTACATATCCATTCTTACAATCATCCTCTTTAAAACGATCGATAACAAGATCAACGACCAGCTCATCAGGTACAAGCTCACCCTTATCCATGTACTGCTTAGCCTTAGCGCCAAGCTCTGTACCATTCTTAATGTTTGCACGGAAAATATCACCTGTTGAAATGTGTGGAATTCCGTACTTTGCTGCGATCATCTTCGCCTGTGTTCCCTTACCTGCACCAGGTGCACCTAACATGATAATCTTCATACCTTTTCCTCCTTTTTTTTTATGATTTTTTATTTTTTATAAATATAATATTGTTCTTAATACAAAATCAAAACTGTCAATTTGGTATTTGCTCATTTATTTCATCCAGTAATTGTATTGTCTTGTATGTCTTATTGCATTTACTACACTGCCAATCACATTCTTTCTTTTTGGCTTTCTTATGTAGTAGTTCCAAATTGTTGCCACATATAGGACATTCTGTTTGTTCCCGGCTCCATAACTTTTTCAGAAAAGACACTGCTTCATCCCTATTAACAAATCCTAGTTCTTCCAATTTTACTCTAACCATAAAAATCAATTCACCAAATCACGATATGTCAGAACCACGCTTCATAATAATACCAGCCTTCAGATATTCTCTTTGTAATTCCTCCATTGTCAGTGTTTTTCTCACTCCAGCTCCACTTGCCATTATCTTCTTTCAGACTAATGTCAAAATTCTGAAAAGCTGCGGGAGTATCCGTTTGGGAATAATAAAAACCATAATTTTTTCTTCTCTTGTTGATCTGTTAATACAATAAATAATCAGAGTTACAACACTACAAATTAATATAATAAGCAGTATTTTCTTTTTATTCATATATGACTCCTCAATAATGGTTCCTCAACATTTTATTTAAATGGAATAATCTATATTTATTTATTTTCTAAACAATACTTGTGAGTAAGCTCATCAGCATCATCTTCTAATCCTCTTTCTTTCACTATCCTAAAATATAAATCCTCCAACTCGTCATCTGACATTTGTTCAACAACTTCTCGTTTTTCAATGTGGCGATTGATTAAATACTCTTCTTGAGCTTCAACCCATACAAATTTCCGTGACATTCCATATCTCCTGAAATCAAATTACATCTAACTAACACCAAAAAACAAAACATCTTTATATAACCACAAACAGCTACATGATATGGTGTCAGTTCTTTGAAAGGACCCTTTGCAACCGCCGGTACTTAATGAGCAAACATTCATGTTTGCGAATTTAGTACCGCTGCGCTTGCAACGGAGCGAAAGCGTGTCCTACTCAAAGAACTGACCCATTCATGTAGCGTACTTCATACAAAATTTTAGTTATTTAAGAAACCTGAATAGTTTCTCACAAGCATCTGTGACTCTAACTGCTTCATTGTCTCAAGGATAACTCCAACAATGATGATAAGTGAAGTACCACCAAATGATACATCTGCATTGAACATACCATTGAAGAATATCGGTATAAGTGCAACTATCAAAAGTCCGATAACACCGATCAAAACAATGTAGTTAAGAATCTTGTTGAGATAATCCTGTGTCGGTTTACCAGGTCTGATACCCGGAATAAATCCGCCACCCTTCTTCATATTATTAGCAACTTCCATCGGATTAAAAGTGATAGAAGTATAGAAATATGCAAATATTATATTAAGCACAATATAAAGAATCAATCCAACTGACGCCCATGGATATTCACGGTTAAACCAGTAATTCTGGTTAAGTCCCTGAAGAATCTTGCTTGCAGTAGTACCAACCTGAATATTAAATAAATTGATCATTATTGATGGTACTGATAAAAGTGAAGCTGCAAAGATGATCGGGATAACTCCTGCTGTATTAACCTTAAGTGGAATATAGCTTGACTGTCCGCCAGCCATCTTTCTTCCCTGCATCTTCTTTGAATACTGAACCGGAATACGACGTTCTGCATCTTGAAGAATTATAACAAGTATTGTTGTACCGATAACAACAAATACAATAATAGCAACAGCTATAATAGCCTGAACCAAATCTTTATTCTTTACAAACATTGTATAAAGATTTGAAAAATCATTAGGCATACGTGATACGATATTGATCAAAAGGATAATGGAAATACCGTTTCCTATACCCTTATCGGATATTCTTTCACCAAGCCACATAATGATACAGCTTCCTGCTGTAAGCGCAACGATTACAGTGATTACTGAAAATGCTCCAGCATCTCCAAGTGCACCCTGTCTTGAAAAACCTATAGAAAGACCGGCACTCTCAATTATAGCAAGAAGAACAGATACATAACGTGTAATCTGATTCATTTTCTTTCTTCCATCTTCACCGTCTCTGTTCATCTCCTCAAGTGCAGGAATCGCAATTGTGAGAAGCTGCATGATGATAGAAGATGTAATGTACGGTGTTACTGAAAGTGCAAACACTGACATTGAGAGGAATGAACCTCCTGTAAATGAATCAATAAAACTGAAAGAACTACCAACCACACTTTCAAGGTAAGCCTTAACCTGAGCTACATCAATACTTGGAATCGGTATCTGGCAGCCCAAACGTACTATAACGAGTATCCAGAAAGTGTAGAATATTCTCTTCCTTATCTGTTCAACTTTGAACGCATTTACTAAGGTTTTGAACATATTACATCACCTCTGCTTTTCCACCAAGCGCCTCAATCTTCTCCTTTGCTGATGCAGAAAACGCATTAGCCTTAACTGTAAGCTTCTTAGTAAGCTCACCATTACCTAAGATTTTAACACCATCTTTGGGATTGCTTACTATTCCTGCTCCTATTAAAGTCTCAACTGAAACCTCAACGCCATCATCGAAAGCATTAAGTGCAGAAATGTTAATAGCAACGATTTCCTTGGAATTACGGCATTTGAAACCTCTCTTAGGAACTCGTCTGTATAACGGCATCTGGCCACCTTCAAAGCCCGGTCTTGTTGCTCCTGAACGAGCCTTCTGTCCCTTATGACCCTTACCTGCAGTCTTACCATTTCCTGAACCATGTCCACGACCACGTCTGAAGTTATCGCTGTGCTTAGAACCTTCTGCCGGCTTTAACGTAGATAAATTCATTAATGCACACCTCCTTATCTGATATTATCTTAAATCTCTTCTACCTTTACTAAATGTCTAACCTGATCAGTCATTCCCTTTGTTGCAGCATTGTTAGGAAGCTCTACTGTATGATGAAGCTTTCTAAGTCCCAATGCTTCTAATGTTCTCTTATG
>CAMHMG010000037.1 GCA_946186175.1 uncultured Clostridia bacterium
GTAATATAAAATCCACCGGACTCACGAATCTTTAATTCATCTCGAAGTTCTTTTCTAATCTTACCTTAACGTCTTTAATCCCAGTACCCAACACATCTAAAACTGCAAGAAAAACTTTTTTGATTTCCTCGCTTTTCTGCATCAGATCTATTGATTTTTCAGTCCAATCATTTTCTTCGGGATGATATACTACAAGATCTTTTGAAAAGAATAAAAAGGCCTGCTCAATCTCCACCACGTCCGAATAATTTGCTGCACATGACAATAACAACCTATTATCTTTAAGAACAGTTTTACTGATATCAAAATCCTTCTTATATTTATCTCCCGCTATAATATCTAAGTTCTCTCTTTCGAATATTTTAGTCTGCCTTCCATTTGGGAAATAATAAAGATATTCTTCAAACACCGTGTTGTTTTTCACTGAAAAACCATATGCATATCTGATATCATTCTTGACAAATTGTATATCAAATGTGCTGGGTATTTCATTACTATTTAATTTATGTGAAGCTTGGAACACTCCTTGCCCCGGCTGATGATTGATACTAGTAATTACCAATAATTTCATAAAGCTGATAGCACTGATAAAATTACTCTTTCCTGATCCATTTGCGCCATATATAACGGAACTACGTAAAACTCTATATTTTCCATATTTTTTTATCTCATCTTCAAAAGTATTATCTTTACCGGCCAGAGCAGAATACGTCACCTTATCTTTAATTGATTTATAATTTGAACAAGAAAACTCTAATATCATAGCCATCACCATCCCCTTTTTATTCAACATCATAATACCTCCATTTTTATGTTTTGTCAATCTGATTTGCGCTTTTTGTGCATTTTTGCACTTTAAATCATTTGATTTGGATTATTATATGCTTTTTTATACTTTTTATACAAACAATTTTCATCAAAAAAAGGCCTTGCTCACGCAAGACCTTTCGACATTTTCTTTCGGCAAAACCACCTATACAGTCCGTGATAAATGTCAAACCATTATAAAGCTCACAAGCTCTACTCGTTCTCAATCAATATATGAACAAGATTCTTATAATCAAGGTACTGAATTCCATATCTTCCTTCGCTTATCTTATCCGCTAATTTACTGTGATAATAGATATCCATAGCAGCTTCCAATGTAATTCCCTTAACCTCAGCAAGATAAGATATGATATCCTCCTCCAGACCTTCCTGATATACCCTTTCCAACTCAACCTCATTTACCATAACTCATACCTCATAACTCAAACTATATTTCAAGACATCATCAATTGCTTTTTGTGAGATAAAAGCAATCTGATCATATGTTTCGTACACCTTTATTTCCTGTAATGCACGAACCTTGTCCCATATACCTCTACGGTACATATCTACCACTCTATATACCTTATCATTTGCAACTTTGCCCATTATAATATCATATTTCATATAATCCGTGCCGCCATCACGACAATCGCACACAAAATCAATCCATGCACTCAAATCTCCCGCAAATTCCTTTACAGCAAAGCCTTTCAATTCATCCCTCATTTCATATTCCGTTACTATAGCTGTAGATGTCCCTGACAAATCCGCTTTTCTTTTTGCCCAGCGTTCTGCCTGCACTTTTACTGATGTAACATAAAATCCTTTTCCAAAATCAAGATTACGGTACGAATGTTCAACATCAGGATTTTTAATTTCTACTGTAGATCCATGATATACTATCATATCTTCACCCCTCGTTTTTTGACATATTCCCTAATATCTTCCTCCAAATATTCTGTTCCAAGTGTATGCAGAACATCGTAATGATTAATAAAATAATCATCAATACATCTTGTCTGTTTCAAAACTTCATACACCTTGCTGGGAAGCATTCCCCATGCTCTTGATAATTCATGAATCATATATATTGTAAATGAAAATATTTCCTCAGTCATTTATTTCCTCCAATACTGCAAGATTACATATATCATTTGTATTATACCCTTTTATTCTTTATCTCACAATAACGATATCATATATCGATTATATATTAGAACAACGTCAACTGTTCTCCCACCTCAAACTGTGAAGCAATGATGGTCTCCGGTTCCGTTCCACGGTAATGCTCCATCCTTAAGAACTGTTGTCCGCTCTTAAGACTTGCGGCCACACGGTTAAGAATATATATATTGTCGAATCTACCATATATAGAATCACCACCAAGCCCTGACAGACATATGAGCTGGGTATTATTCTTCTTCGCCATCTCCATAAGCGGCTTTAACAGATGCTCAGAATATGTGACACCAAATGGATTATCCATTATCATGACCTTGCTCTCATTTCTTTCTGCAAAAAGGTCTGTGTCGTCCTTTCTGATATATGTAAGAAGACTTGAGAGTATAACAAATGATGACAAAAATCCTTCGCCGCCGGAATTAGCCGCCACATCAGACCAGGCGATCGGATACTCCCTCTGCTCCTCAATTTTGTAAAGTCTGATAGAAACATTGCCAAGTCCAACAATTATGTCATAAAGATTCTTAGTGTTTAGCTGGGTTCCGAAATACTCGGCAGCATTTTCCCCCTTCTTATAAAGCTCGACACCTTTAAGCGTAATTCCGTCCACGAATTCCCGCATCCGAATATTATAGAGTTCTTCGTTCTCCTGCCAGTCAGGAGTCTTGATATCTAACATCTTAATTGAACGTTCTCTCACCGTTATCGTGGAGTTATCATCTATCTTCGACACATCTCTATGGACAGCCTTGACATAGTCCATAAGCTCTCCGGTAAGGTTATTGCGCTCCTTCTCAACAAGTGCAAGGTCCACCTCTATCTTCTTCATCTGGTTGTCAAATACACTTATGGAAAGCTTAATCTGTCTTAACACCTCCGAAGGAGTATAGATAAGTCTTAGCATGGAATCAAGATGCTTCTTATAGTATTCATCATGAAAATCAGCGATCTCAAGAACATCCCGGATTCGTCTTTCGAGGGTATTTCTCGCCTTGTCTATCTTTTCACTCATCTCATTATAATCTCTGATAAGACTGCCCTTCATCCTGTCAAGCTCGATTTTACTCATGACAGTAACATCTGCATCTAACTTGGCATTTTCATCATCAATCCTGAAATCACTGTACTCTGCAAGTCCGGAAAGAAGTGCAGACAATTCCTGAGATTTAACTGACAGAGCATCTCTTTCTTTTTCCACCTCTTCAAGATTATAATGAAGACCGATTATTTCAGCATCATAATTACGAGGTGTAATAAGTCTGCTTTCCACGGGCTCGTCCCTGCCACATTCTCTCTTCATTTCAGACATCTTATTCTCAATGCTCTGAGCCTTAAGTGATCGATTCTTATCAGCCTCGTTTTGGCTCTTTGACACATTCTTGCGTTTTCCTGAAAGTTCTTTCTTTTCTACTGAAAGCCTGCTGTCTTCATCCTCGTCATATACACATTTTTTCACACTGTCATCAATTTCATCAAATGATCTTCCGCTATCCTTAGATAGTTTCTTCCTTGCTATCTTATAATCATTCTCAGCTATTCTTAAACGTTCCACCTGCTTTTCAAATTCATGTTCAAGTCTTTTAATATCATTGTCAATCTCTTCTGTGATAGCTTTATACTCCGATTCATATTTATCCCTTCTCTTGCGATGGTCATCGGTTATTTCTATCTTTCCTCCCGCCTCACTATAACGACGGTATATTGAAAGTTCCTCTTCCTTATTCTTTTTCTCCTGCGTAAAATTATACTTCTTTGACTGCTTTCTGCTTAGATCATCCTGATACCTGTCCAAAGTACCCTTAAGCTCCACATTATAATTCTCAAGCTTTTCTATATCAGTTTCCACATGCTTTTTATTTCTATCATCCTCAAGATACTTCTCATAGGCATCAGCTAATTCCTTAAGACTCTCATATCTGTCAGACTCAAGCTTTAGATCACTCTCATTATTTTCAATAATACTATTAAGCTCCTCTATCAGATTCTCGCATTCCTTCTTCTCATTTTCCAGAGAAGCCATCTCCTTTGCAAGCCGCTCATCCTCTTCATCACAGTGCTTTATGATATTTTGTTTTTCTTCATAAAGCTTGTCTGTCACCTCCTGATTATTGAGCACACCGAGCTTATCATTATATTCCCGCTTCTCATCCTCTCTTCTTAGAATCTTATCCTCTAATTCCTTTATCATATGCTGTCTTTCATCTAACAGTTTCTGCATCTTTGTCTCATCAAGAAGATTCTCGTTGAAGCGGACATAGAACCTGATCTTGCCAAGATCAAGCGTGCCATCGCTTATTTCAAATGTTCCCTCTTCAAGCTCCTTACGTAACATAATAGGAACAGGGAGGGAGCTATATATGTCACTTCCCATCTTCTTAAAGTTTGCATACTCATTATCCGTCATAATAAGTGCATATGGAATAAATGGATTCCTTCTCACCAATTCTATATTCTCTTCCGTGCTCTTACCATTTTTTCTAAGCCAGTTAAGTCCGTGAATCTGGGCAATGCCCATGGAATCCATAGCAGTTTTCATATTATCGGGAAGCTCATATATCCGTCCCTGCGAAATTGCCTCATATTCTTTCTTTTCCTTTGCTGCCTGAGTCTTTAATCCGGTAAGCGATACATCAAGCTCATCAATTTTTTCGTTCAGCTTATTTCTTATAAGTTCACGGTCGAACAGTTTGTCCTCAGTAAGCTCAATGTATTTGAGCATATTCCTTCTCACATCTAGCTCTTTATCATATCGAGTAATATCATCACAGGCTCTATTCTTAATCTCTTCATTTTTCACCTTATTGATAGAGGCAGTATTCCTATCACTCTCACATTTTCTAAGAGCATTTTCCTTATCATGACGATTCTCTTTATTACCCTTGACTTCCTTTTCCAGCGCAAGCTTACTCTTAAGGCACCTATCCTTTTCAACATCAAAGAAGCCCTCATCATATCTTCCAAGAATGTTCCTGCTGATATCCTTCTTGTAATTTCTGTTATACGAACTCTCCTTCTCTGAGTAGGTTTCTATCAGTGCCTCTAACTTTCCTTTTTCGGCAGAAAGCTCAGTAATACTCTTGTCATTTTCAGATATCTTACCCTTAATTTCTTCTATATTGTGCAGGATATCAGCAATATCGTTCTCTGCCTCAGAGATCCATGCATTTATCTTGTCAATATCCTCTTCTATAAGAGCATACAAAAGCGAGCCAAGTTCCTCGCGCCTTTCCCTTGTATCCTCATTCTGAGCACTGAGCGCATTAAGTCTTGCCTCTATATCGTTATATTCCTTCTTCTCCCGATCCCTTGTTTCGTAGATTCGTCTGCAAGCCAATATTCCTGCAAGAAATTCAGTTTCATTTATCTTTTCATCAAGCTCGGCAAGCTGTTTGCCAAGGTCCTCATACTCCTGCTCATACTTCTCCTTCTCTTCGGAAAGCAGCAGGATCTCATAAGAAATTTTCTCATGCTTAATATCATTAATTCTACTCTTAATACCGGTAATCTCTTCAAGTTTCCTCGCAAGATTATTTTCTGTATTTGCATAATAATCTTTTATCGCCAAGTAAAATGCTGCTATTACACCCTCCTGTTTTCTCTTATCATTTTCCCTTAAGAGAAATTCCTCCGCATGGGATCTTACGGATTTAACTCCTGTCACCTCATCATCATATATGACATGTTCCTTGAATTTCTCTATAGTATCACGGCGCTTTATATTATGCTCATTCTCATAATACTGCCTTACATAATGACCAACATTTCTCTCAAAATCACGGATCATTCCTCCGTCCTTATCTATCTTCTTTTCGATGGATTCAAGGAACCATTTCTCCATAAGACTTCTCTCATCCTTACAGTCAGAAAACAGCTCGGCAAGACCACCCTCCTTCAAGTTGATCTTCCTGATGATATCCTCCCACTCCTTATAGTCAACACGGTATTCTGATAGCTTATCAAAATACTGCCTCTGTTGTCCGGAATTATTCATATCGTAATGAAAGAACTTAGCCTCCCTGTCCTTCTTGAAACCGTCAAACATCTGTCGACAAGCCACATAGCCCTTAAGATTCATCTCCTTCTTAGTCTTCTCCACAACCGGCAGATTATGGATGTCCCACATACATGCATTACTGTATTCGCTGACTATTCCAGTTATCTCAAGAGCATCCCCGCTCTCATCAACGTCATTCTGACTTCTTCTTATCATAAGTCCGTTCATCATTTTTCCTGTGCCGCCGTCAAGACTCCATTCAATGAGAATAAATGAAGGCTTATTGGTTGTAAAGTAATTCTCAAATATTCTGTCGGCAGTGTTTCTATAACGCTTGTGTACAAAGGGAGCTGTCATCATTTGAACAAGAACAGTCTTTCCTCCTCCGTTTGCCAGCGCAACAAGGGTGCTGTCACCATTAAAATGCATAGTCTCATCATTTATCCTTATTGAGTTGTTGTTATAATTGATATTAATAAGCCTTACTGCATTAATTGTCGCCACTTTCTCTCACCCCCAGCACTGATAGTACTCTGTCAAAATTATTCTCATTAAGTATGTTCCAATCCATGAAATTATCCATCTTCTTAGTGGTAAGTACCATCTCATCGACCACAACATATTCTATTAGTCCCTGATCTTCAAGAAAAGAAAGAATACTGTGTATAAATCCCTCTTTGGTCGTCTTGGTCTTTCTTCCCGTGTCATCAGATTTCAATGCCTCATACGCTTCTAACATATCGGTAAATGCAATACCTGCACTCTCCTGTTCATCCTCGTCCATACGGTCCACCCCTTCTCTTAGGCGTTCCGATACGCTGTTAAGCAGTTCTCCCACGCGAATATAATCTCTGGTCTTAGCACTGCTTCCCTGCCCGTCATAGAATTCAATCATCAAGGTAAGAATAACAAACTGCGCAAGGTAATAATCCTTGTCTGTTGCATCAGATTTTAAAAGCTGCTTTTTTAACTGACTTTTTGAGAATCCAAGATAGTTATTACCCTCATCAGGTATGAGATAGATTGTGTTACCATATCTCTCAATCTTGCACTCTGCCGCCTCGCCCTGAGATTTCACCAGCATCTGAACATCCTCTTTTTCAAAATATGCTCTGTATAATCCCGATTCCCTATCTTCACTTAGCTCATGATGTTTTAAAAGATAATAGAATATCTCCTGACTCTGCTTAATTTCATTATATTCAAATGCCATCTTTTTCCACCTTTCTGCCAAAACTACAAAACTATCTGGCTCCTTCAAAACAGTTATCTAACTGATCAAAAAACCTCTATCTTAACATCCGAGCACCTGATTTCTCTTAGTCTCCCCTGCTCGTCCATAATGTTGCCAAATGATACCTTTGATTCTCCATGTTTCGATATAAAAATAAGGTTAACCCTTTCTTCAGGATCGATGTCCTCCATAATATCAAGCACCATACGGTTTACCTCAAACACCTCCGAATCATCCTCGAAACTTTCCCGACGTTCCTTCTTAAGTGCCTCAAGGTCTAAAGTTCTTCCCTTAATAAGCTCGACCATTATTTCCTTAAATATATCTATGGTCGGAATCAATACATCTATTTTTGCAGGCTGGTTCTGAGTTTCTTCTCTAACATCATCCGGTACTTTGATATGATCATCCATATTCTCCATGTCAGACACAATTTCTTCCTGAATCTCTGAAAGGCTAACGTTTCCACGCTCTACTGCACGACGCAGTATAAATGTCAGACAGCCCTCATATTTCTTGCGTCGTTCCTTAAGTCGTGCCTGTTTTTCCCGCTCCCATAATTCCTCATCAAACTCTATATCTTCAGTACTGTCTTCTTCCTTTTTCTTTCTCGATGTGCGTTGCAGTCCCGCTGCACTTGCAGGATTATACACTCCTTCAACATCTTGGTTAAACAATGGAGAAATAAGGTTTGACATATTACCTAAAGCATTAGGATCATCAAGTATCTTATCATACACTTCATTCCTTAAAGAGAACCGCTTTACCATAGACACTACAGAGAGGCTGTCCATTTCCTTAGCATACAGATCTTTAAGATTAAAATGGCTTGTTAATATCTTCTGGTGCTCATCTATAGTCCTTCCAAGATATCCGCTGATCACCTTCAAGTTGGCAAGTTTTTCTTCATCCTCATCACTTAATTTCTTTACGTTAAAATGAATTTCTAAAAGTTCTTCCTTTCTCTGTTCCACAAGGTCTCTGTAGTTTTCAAATTTCTGCTTCGTATCATAGACCATATCCATATTCTCGTTGGTAATCTCTTCATACTGAGTTATCGAAAAATTAAGTGCATTGCGTCTTATACTGACCATTGCGGCCTCAATCTTTCTAAGCTGTATTCTTATCTGATTAAATAATTCTCTTATATCCTGTGCAGCCTTATCATAACTTTGCTTTTCAAGATGGAGTCTGAATATCATCTCCTGAATGGTGAACCTAAGATTCGCCTCCACCTCAAGAGTTGACAGCAACAGATTATACCCCTCCTCTGTCAACGTATATGATGTTCTTCTAACATCACCATCAATATATACTACTTTATTCATGAGATAACGAATATTAATAATATGATACGCTTTCTGTTCATAGTCATATCCATCAAAGCTCATTATCTTGCCATCATTTGACAAAACCGAGTTGACTATAAAGTCCGCCATTTCTCTACACTCATCAAATGACAATGGCTTTTCATAGTCTGAACTGTTAATCTCATCAATATAGATTGCCACATCATCCAAAGTACACACATCATCCTTAAGTGATTTTTCCATAATAAAAAGAAGAACCGAAAAGACAATATTAATCCGCTCATCATTTTTCGTAACATAATATTTATTCCAGCTCGTCTTATCAACAATATTCTGAATTAATGTGGCATATAATCCCACATTCTTCATTCTCTTAGGAAAATCCTTCAAAAAATCGTATCTCATATGTAATGATTTTCTCCTTTGTATTTCATCTTTCACCTAGACAATTTCGATAATCCGTAACACTCAATATCTCCTGAGGAATATACCTGCCACTTTCTAATATTGTCTTAAGTTTTCCCCGCCTCTCCTCAGTAAGACCGGCAGTGAATTCCGTTATATCTATAACATTCTGATTCTTCATAACCGGGAGCTTTTCTATATCACATACTTTATCAAGCATTCTGTTATATATCTCAATACAGGGTTCTATAATTCTTTCTGTAGGATTATTATCAATGAAATCTTTTTCGGACATCAATACAGATTCCTCTTTCACTTTCTTTACAAGGCTCTCATATATGCCTATTCCCTCGTAATCCAGATCTCCTACATAGAATAAATGATTTCTAAAGTCCCTCATATAAGGCTCTGCCGATATTGCAAAATCTTCAAATGCCCTGACAACTCTCTTGCCTCCGCCATACACTAAAGTTCCAAACAATATGCCGCATATATTATTATTGCCTTCTAACATTAATCTTCGAATACTATAAAAAGGATCCAGATTTTCCAAGATAAGAATATTCTGGGGAATATCTTTATTGCATGAATAATAAGCAAGGGGTTCTGCTGTACGATAAGTATTGAGATAATCCTTTTCTATACCGCAATGTTTAAGAATATCTCCGGCCGATATACCATCATAAGTCTTTCCCGACAGAAACTTTTCCTTTCCCCAGATTGCAAAGCTTCTCTCATTTTCAGATATGCTGATACGCAAATCTTCTCTGTTTCTATTAAGATAATCACTCAACTCCAAAACATATTCTCTTTCCTTTTCATAGACTTTGATATGTTTCAGATAATAGTCAATATCAATTATAGATGCCACAGAATTTCTTAGTTCATCATAAAGTTCCGTATAATCTTTTTCTTCCTCAAGAAGCCGGTATCTTGTATAAAGGGCAGGATGCTTGCCATTTTTCGGCGAACTGATTATTGGTTTGATTCTACCCTTATCAATAAGAGATAGTATATATTCTGCTTCCTTAGAATAGTTATCAAATTTCTTCCCTGATATAACCTGTTCATATGATATCTTTTTCATATCCTGCTCCTTAGTCTCATACCACTAGAAACGTTAATTCCACATTATTTTATTATACTGATACATAAGCGTTTTAGCAATAAAAAGCGTATATGTGATCAAGGCTCCATATTTTTTAATTATTCAAAATCTCTTGATGATATTTCTGAAATAAGTGTATCAGAAAATAATCTAATTATCTCATGTATCCAATCAGCAATTATACATATCCTCAAGCTTTACCAGCCTAACCATATCACGATCAGTTTCTTCCTCAAGCCATTTTGAAAAGCCCGTTAATGAAAATAACAGATATTGAACTTCCTTATAATGCTTATCAATTAGAGCTCTCCTCTCCATAAGACTATCATATACGGCTTTATCAACAACCTCATTTTTGAATTTGCACTCACCTATAACCGCCTTCTTAGAAGCAGAATCTATCCCCACAACATCTATATCTGTCGGTTTATGATCATGACCGGTTCCCCACCAGGTACCAGTCTCAGTAATAAAGCTGTTAAGATTTCCCTCAAGCCCCTGAAGCAATGTATAATGCCTGCACATTTCCTCAAATACGGCTCCCATATATTCATGCAGCCTTGGTTTCACATTTTTATAATAGTATGCTTCTCCACGGTTCATCTCTATGGCAGCCTTGGCAGAGGGAATGAATTTATACCAAAATCTATACATACCATCCGTTATCTCATATTTTGTTTTCTTTTTGTTGTTTTCATCCGTAATCGGCACCACTTTCGAAATAATGCCAACCGTTGTAAGACTCTTGATAATATAAGTAAGTGACGCTGTAGAAATGTGAGCTTTATCAGCTATTTCTGTAAGTTTATTAGCTTCCAAGGAACACACTTCTATAACAACGTTATATGTTGCTATGCTTCTAAACTCCTGAGTAAGAAGGTTGGCAGCTTCATCATACAGATATCCGGAAGTCTTGAAATATATATTGATAAGATTATCATCCAGACTCATATTATCATTAAACAAAGAAAGATACTTTGCAACTCCACCTGTCACACCATACACGACAGCCTTTTCCTCAAATGTATAACGAGGCACAAATAAAGCTGAATCAATATAATCGAAAGGCTTTAGATATATTTGATTTGTTCTTCTTCCAAACAACGGGCTCTTCTCACTTAATATCTCTTTTTCCATAAAACTGATCGCAGAACCGCATAATATAAGATATATGTTTTTGTTTGCATAGATATTGTCTATTGCCCGTTGAAAAACAGAAAGAAATGATGGATCTGCCTCTGCTACATATGGAATCTCATCCAGTACAACAACTGTTTTCTCATCACTGCATGCTTTTCCAATAAACTGAAATAATTTATCCGGATCATCAAATGATGCCCCCTTTACAGACGGCATCAGATCGTCAATAAATTGATCTGCCCATTTTTTAATATTATCCTCTAGTGATGTCTGTGCTGCCATATAATATGAAGCACGTTTATCTTTTATAAATTCTTTGATCAGAGTAGATTTTCCCACACGTCGCCGACCATAGATTATTGTCATTTGAAATCCGGGTTTATTATATGTTTCTTCTAATGTTTTCAATTCATTTATTCTTGCATAAAACATAATCCACCTCCGCTGTTCAAAATATCATACCAAAGAAAAATGCTAAAATATATTTTACTAAAATATATTTTAGCATTTTAAATTATAATAATCAATATCAAATATCTTTTCTTACACTTCTACCAGCTCATACTCCTCCACTCCGATTCCTCTTGCGGCAGCTGCCTCTATGGTATGCTCACCGTTTCTGGAAGTAACACGCTCCATAAAATGCTCTACGCCTACATCTCCGCTCTTCTTTACCAGGTCAATACAGGCTCTGTCTATTGCCACAGGATCTGTAGATGCAAGAATTCCAATATCCTTAAGGCATGGATCTTCAGCAACGGCGCAGCAGTCACAGTCAACAGACATATTTGCCATAACATTGATATACACAATATTTCCGGCAAAATGATCCGTTACCGCAGAGGCCGCTTCAGCCATAGATTCAAGAAATGCATCCTGCTCCGGAAGATCGTCCCATACAATTCCTTGCTCCTCAGCCTTACGATATTTGCCGGCAGAGTGGATATTGACCTTTCCTGCCGTAGACGCGCATCCGATGGAGAGCTGTTTCAACGCTCCGCCGTATCCTCCCATAGGATGACCCTTGAAATGAGATAGCACCAGCATGGAATCATAATTGAGAAAATTCTTCCCCATGATATCCGATGAGAGATGTTTGCCATCATGAACCGGTATCTCAATATCCGGGCCTGTCTTATCCATTAAATCGACCTTGAAATACCTGTTCCATCCGTGAGCTTCGATAAGCTTAACATGCTTCTCGGTGGAGTTTCTCTCGCCTTCATATGCTGTGTTACACTCTACAATCGTGCCTCCAACATGTTCCACAATAGGTCTCCAGAACTCCGGTTTAAGATAATTCTGGTTGCCCTCCTCTCCGGAATGAACCTTAATTGCAACATTTCCATCAAGCTTCTTACCAAGCTTGTCGTACACCTCAATAACTTTCTCAGGTGTCATCTCCCTTGTAAAATACACTTTAGATACTGATCCCATACATACACTCCTTTCATATCCCATGTATCATTTTACTTCTCTTCCAAAAATCTTAACAAAAACTCATATACTCTCTTTGTTGAAGAAATAGATAATCTCTCATTATAGGTGTGAATATCATTCATATCGGGTCCGATTGATATACAATCAAGATTCGGGATTTTGGCTGAAAGGAGACCACATTCAAGTCCTGCATGGATTCCCTCAACCACAGGCTTCTTTCCATACATTTCCTCAAAAAGCTTAACAGCTGTTTCTCTTACCTTTGAGTCCTCTCTGTATTCCCAGGCCGGATACTCTCCCTTGCATTCCACCTTTCCACCCAGCGTATATGCCAATGTTTCAAGCTGCTTAACAACATATTCCTTTCTTGTTGTGACACTGCTTCTAACTGCGTGTTGAGCAAATAAATGGTCCTTAAAAAGCTTAAGGATACCCAGATTAAGAGATGTCTCTACAAGTCCCGGAACTGACATGCTCATATTCTGGACTCCGTTAGGAACACAGCAAAGATAAGCTATCACCTTATCCTTACTGTCAGCTGACAAGAAGCTAATCTCCGACTTGTTATAGCTATCATTTATATCTTCTACGGTGACTTCTATATCTGGATCACAGCTAATGTATTCGTTCTTTAGCACTTTATTGATTCTAAGAAGAAAATCACTTATATCTTCATTAGTCAGAATCACAGCCTCTGATCTGATCGGAATAGCATTATCCTTCTTACCTCCGGATACTTCTGCTAATGCATAATCAGCTTCACCTGATAATTCAGAAAGTACTCTGCCAAGCAGTTTATTAGAATTGGCTCTGCCCTTGTCTATCTCCGTTCCGGAATGACCGCCTTTAAGACCTGAAATGATTATTCTTTTCAGTCTATAACTCTTATCGTCTTCACCTTTAATAAGCTCTGAAACATCGGACCTCGTAACCGGAATCGTCACATGTGCGGACACTCCTCCTGCACAGCTTGTGGTAAACACGCCCTCATCCTCAGAGTCGACATTAAGCATTTTATGTCCATTTAACATGGATAGGTCAATACCATTTGCCCCTTCCATTCCAACCTCTTCCGATACTGTAATAATGAATTCAAGCGGCGGGTGCGATACGCTCTCATCATCAGCGATTGCCAGCATATACGCAACCGCGATTCCGTCATCACCGCCAAGTGTTGTATCTTTCGCACACACATAATCACCATCTACCAAAAGCTGAAGCGGCTCTTTTTCCATATCTATATCTACACCAGGTCTAACCTCGCATACCATATCCATATGTCCCTGCAAAATAACAGGATCTTCGTTCTCTCTGCCGGAACTTGCCGGAACCTGCATCACGATATTATATAGCTTATCCTGACAGTAGGTGAAATCATGCTGTTTAGCATATTCAACCAGATAATCGCTTATTGCTTTCTCATGATACGATCCTCTCGGTATCTTGCTTATCTCTTCAAAATAATAAAAAACCTTTTCAGGCTGTAAACCCTCTAATGCCCTCATATCTGTTATCTCCTCGTAAAAAAAATTTCAAATCTAATTATATCACAACCTTATTCATTTCGCCATCCCTGTCTCCTCTATCTCATTGAAATCAAATATGGCAGCACCTTCAAATTATTTCTGTAAAGTGCATACTCAATTACAGGTTCTATATTCTGGTTTAAGAACAATCCTCTCTTGAATGCCAAAGCAATAAGATCTAAATCATTCGTATCTATAATTTGTTTCCAATCCTGTTCTTTAAGTTTAGTGTGTTTTATAAAATCTACATTATATAACAGTTTCTTGAATAATACGTTGGGGAGATTATTCGAACACTCAACAGTACCTACAAATGTTCCTTGCCCCTCCCATTTTATCAGGCTGTCACCTCCTTCCTCCTGATAATTTAATAAAAGAATATCGTCTAATGGTGGTACCTGACACTTTTGCAATTTCTTTTGATCTTCTTTTTCACTTGAAGTCGCTTCCTCTAAATCAACGCTCACCTTTAAAACGTGGTCCCTAATTATATTATAGACACATTCTCTATATCGTACCAATCTGGATTCTCTCATTTCCGAAGAGGCAATTTCCTTTTTCTCACTGAATAACATTGTAAGCAACAACGATGAATACTGTAACTGCAATTTAGGAAAACCTTCCAACGCTAACATCATCCTCTTGGCGAATCGTGTACTCCTGATCAAACAATAATTTAGCTCATTAATATGTAGGATAAGTATTCTAAGTTTGTCCTCCCTTTGATTCTTAGCCAATAAAGTTTCTTTTCTTGTTTCAATAACCATATCCGTCGGAAGCACTATTAGATCATTGACTCCTGCATAGGTTGAACAGGTATTAAGGCGTTTCTTAATAACATCAGCTATAACCTCTTCTTTGTCCTTACTGTCACAAAACACTTCATCAGACCATGTCCCCGTCATTCTGTCATCATATCTGTCACTTCCGGATTCTTTCCTGATAAGTTCAAGCTCTATTATTCTTCTCAAATGTTCCTCTGAAAGAAGCGCAGTTTCTGAATCAGATCCCATTCCCCAATTAGAATAATATCTAAATATATAATATTTCTCCATTTAAACCAACTCCTTATATTATTATCCCTTATATCACATCACCGCCTTGCTCTCAGCTATGTCTAATCTTATTATACTGATAGCAGCTTAAAAAAATATTCATGCATGAACATATCTAACAAAAAAGACAGATAACCTTCCCCTGTCTCCCCTATTCAACTATCATCTCAAGAATACCCTCTATCACCTTATTAACATACTTATCCCTCGTTCTTCAACAGATACTTGTTGCTTATATCTTTTACCCTTTCAATTCCAGGACTCTCAGATACAACATGGTATGTTTATCATCAATCTCAACATCATCATGAAAATGTCCAAAATACCAATGTTTGTAATCGACAGTCATATCTATCTCAGTCAGAAAATCCGTAAGTGTATCAACAGCTCGAATCCTTCCCATGTCATACATCACTCTCGTACTTATACAATGAGTGATAATATAATCAACACAATTATTATGACGCTCCAGATTATGCCTTGCCTCCTCATATTCCTCTGGGCTTGGAAGCTCTCTCTCCCACCACGACACATTTTCTTTCCTATATTCCTTATCAGTACTCGATGCTCCTCACATGGTAAAAATGTTCTTTCCGTCAATTTCAAACACCTGTCCTCGCATCAAATGAATGACTGATGGCTTAATCCTGTGTATCTTCCCACCGTGCCATTCCTCCACAGGAAATGTATCCAGCAAAGCATGATTCTCATGATTGCCATCGACAAAAAGTGTTGTAAAATTACTTTCATCAAACCATTCCATCAGGTAATCATCTGTACCAATCTCTGATTTATGACCGGGCGGAATCTCATAACCCGGGTTAGTTTCAGCAACATTCTCACCTCAATACCATACGTAACCAAAGTCACCTGCGACTATAACATAGTCATTCTTGGTTAATTCATTTTGTATGGGAAAACTATTTGTGTTAAACCTTAAAAAATCATAATCACGGTGCATATCGCCCGTCACAAATA
>CAMHMG010000038.1 GCA_946186175.1 uncultured Clostridia bacterium
TCTCCTCTAAAACCATCTGTTCCAAAATATTTACCCATATCTGCCTCCTGATATAAATGTTAATTACTAAAGAATATTTTTTGTATTGTATCTGTTCAGGTAGAATCTCGCATTTACTGCTAGATTCGTAGAAAAATGTATATTCCACGATACGACAGGCATACTGGAAGGTGCGTAAGCACTAAGCCTTTCGCGTATCTATGAAGCATAGCTGAATAGATACTATTTTTTTATTCATTCATTTCTTGATTATATTAACTGCATGCTGCATATTAGTGATCTCTGCATAGGTTACACTTCCTCCGAATTCACCATCTAAAGTCCACATAACTGCTTCCGGACTTTCAACCTTTACATGCTTTGCTTTAAACTGATACATATATTCCGGATTATATTCACCCATGAAATACGAAGTGACTGTCGCCTGAAAATCTAATGGATTAGTCGGATATTTGACGAGTAATGCCTCAAACAGACCATCATCAAACTCAGCAAGCTTTGCATTAGGACTTGGAAATCCTCCTACTGTAAGCGAATTAGTAACCATTCCAAGAATAAAATCATCCTCTATCACATTACCGTCATGTTCTATTTTCATATGGTGCGGCGTAAGATTAGATACACTTCTTATGCCTTCAAGCACATATGCCATATGTCCCAGATAATTCTTATACTCCTGGGGAGTTGTATATGTCACTTCAGTAAATGCTCCAAATGCTGCAACATATACAAAGTTGTCACCGTTAAACGATCCTATATCTATAGGTTTGGGTTCATACTTGATAATTCGCTTTGCAGCACGAATATGATCCTTGGGAATACCAAGACTTCTGGCAAAATCATTAGTTGTTCCGCATGGAATATATCCAATCGGCGTATCACATCCACAATCCATGCATCCGCTTACAACCTCATCTAATGTACCGTCGCCTCCGGCACATGCAATAAGATCATTAACCCATCCTTCTTCTGATACAATTCGTCTTGCGTCACCTCTTGACTGTGTGGGATAAACCTTAACATTGTATCCACCTTTTACAAATATATCAACTATATCAAAGAGCTTACTTTTGATATGTTTTCTCCCCGCCGAAGGATTAAGAATAAACAACATATTTTTCATTTTTTCGATTATCCTCCAAAATGTATGAATATCGCAATTGTTTTATTATAACTATTTTCTCAATATAATGCAATATCATGTATCGATTTTATCGTATCTATTCGGCTATGCTAAGCTCATCTGTCGTCCTTTCGGCTTGTATTACTGCTTATAACGCGTCAGGAACTCGTTATATCCGTGTTTTCTAAGCTTACAACTTGGGCAGGTTCCACATCCCTCTCCCATAATACCATTATAGCAGGTAAGCGTTTTCTCTCTTACAAGCTCAAGTCCGCCAAGATCATCTGCCATTTTCCAGGTGTCCGCCTTATCTATCCACATAAGCGGAGTTTCTACACAAAAGGTATAATCCATCGCAAGATTTAAGGTTGTATTAAGCGATTTTATAAAAACATCTCTGCAATCAGGATATCCCGAGAAATCACTCTGGGAAACACCTGTGATAATATCGGTTATTCCCCTCTGCTTTGCAAATACTGCGGCAAATGTAAGGAACAACATATTTCTGCCGTCTACAACACTGTTAGGCACTCCATCACCCGGTGCCTCTTTATCAACTTCAATATCCGTTCTTGTAAGCGAATTAGGTGCCAATTGATTAAGAAGACTCATATCAAGCACATGCCATTCTACATTCAGCTCATCAGTTATATCCTTTGCACATTCAAGCTCTTTTTTGTGTCTCTGACCATAATCAAAGGACAGCGCTATAACCTCTTTATAATTTTTTAATGCCCATAAAAGGCATGTTGTACTGTCCTGTCCGCCTGAAAAAACAACAACCGCTTTTTCTTTATTCTTAGTGTTCATATTCATAATATCTTTCTCCTCTTATATACTATTCTATCTAAGCATCTGAAGAAACCGGTTTTGAAGACTTTCATCAGTCTCAAACCTTCCCCTGAAGGTTGTTGTCACAGTTCTTGCAGACGAATTCTTAATCCCTCTGGCCGTCATACAGCTGTGTGTTCCAACAATATATACTGCAACGTCATCCGACCCTGTCGCCTTATTGATAACCTCCGCGACATCTGTTCCTATTCTCTCCTGAAGCTGTAGCCTTTTTGCAACCATATCAGCAATTCTTGCTATCTTACTTAATCCTATTACCTTCCCCTTGGGAATATAAGCAACTGACACCTGCATGTCATACATGAGTGCCAAATGATGCTCACAATAACTGAATACATCTATATCCTTAACCACAACCATATCGTGTTTTCCATTTTCAGGTACATCAAAACATTTTGAAAACATTTCTGCGATCTCATCATTTGTATAATTCATGCCTTCAAATACTTCTGCGTACATTCTCGCAACCCTGTCAGGTGTTTCTGCAATTCCTTCCCTTTCAGGATCATCACCCAACGCTTCGATTATTCCTCTGACATGTTTCCTGATAGCTTCCTGATCTATAGCCATTTCAAACCTCCTAAAAAACTATATCTACAACAATATATCCATTAACAGATTTTATCTTTACAACCATTAATCCATTAACAGATATTATACCTATAAATATTACGCCCATTCATAATATATATATTTATACACCCTTCATATCTGGGTCCCATATATATTTATGCAACTGCAATTGAATATTAACCTCGTTTAATTTCTTTTCAACCATATAATCAACAATCTGTTTCGGCTCTATTTTACCAAAACACGGGCTTAAGAAAATCCCACATCCTTTTTCAATCAGATGATATCGTTCTATTACATCCTTAGCACTTTCAAGATCTTGAAAACTACCCACAACAAATTTGACAGTATCGTTATTCCTTACGATCTCGTAATTATGGAGACACATTGATTTCTCCATTCCACTTGCACCTGTCTTATAATCCAATGTAAATGACACATTGTCTTCAATAAAATCCTCACGTTTTGAAAAAAACGGTTCTATATCTATGCTGCCATTTGTCTCTATCTCAAAATTTATGTTTCTTGATCTGCGAAACTCCTCAAGCAGCTCCTTCATGCCCGGCTGTAGAAGCGGTTCACCGCCTGTCAGAGTGATATTCTTAACGCCTGAATTAGTTATCATGTCGAACAATAACTCTCCGGTATAATTCTCAAAGGCGACGTCCTGTTCATTAGCCCACTTAGTATCACAGTATTCGCATTTCAGATTACATCCTGCAAACCTAATAAAGTATGCTAGCTGACCTGCCCGTCTGCCCTCGCCATTAATACTCACAAAATGCTCAACAACCCGGAAACAGTTATCACTCATCCTGATCTCCTCCTGAATAACCTGCACAGTTGTTGGGTGTTTCAAACACCTTGGCAAGGATTACATTATATCCGTAAGCTTCCATTTTCTCATAAAAATATTTTGCAAAATTCTCAGCAGTTGGTCTGAAATCAACATTGACAATCTTAAATTCCTCTTCCTCAAGAGCCTTAAGTGTTTTCTCCTTGAGACTTCCCAACTCAATTATAAGGCAGTGGTCAAGATCATCACAAATATTTCCGAGATCATCTTTTAAAGTTTTGAAGTCCACAACCATTCCTCTGGTCTGTCCTTCTTGTTCTAATTCACCGGCAGCCACAGTAATCTCCACCTTCCACCGGTGCCCATGTATGTTACTGCATTTACCTTCATATCCCTTCAAGAAATGTGCACTGTCAAAACACGCACTGCTCTGTAAAGTATACATATAATCTCTCCTTTATTAATTTCTAGCTCTTCGCTCTTCGAGCTTGATTCGTTAACTTTCATAGTAAATAGACGCCCGGCACTAACCAAAGTCATAGCCGAACGTCTATATAGCCCTGGTTTTATTTATAGACAGGATGGTGCAAACGAACTGTCTTATTATGTTATTCTAATATCCTTATATTCTTATCTATTCGAAACTGTCTACTCTTAAAGTCCAAGAATTTTTCTAACAGTAGCTTCCATCTCACTCTTATTACAAACAGTGTCATGAAGTACTGCTGCACTTCTTATGTCCTCGATTGCCTGAGGAATCTTAACTTTGGATAATTTGTTAAGCTCATCTACAAGTTCAAAATCGGACTGGGAAGCATATGACTTATCAATAGCCTCCATAACACTTCTTGTAAACTTATACGGGCTTGCTGTTGACGCAATCACGGTTGGTGTCTCATCATTAGTATCAGCCTTATACTTCTCATATACGGTAGAAGCTACAGCTGTATGAGTATCCATAATATATCCGTCTGATTCATATACACGCTTAATTGTCTCTGCTGTCTCTTCTTCTGTTGCATAATTGCCATAGAATTCAGAAAGCTTTGCTTTCATATCCGCAGAAATCTCATATTTTCCAGATGAGCTTAATGCATTCATTAATTCCTTATTCTTTTCTGAATCATCATCTGCAATTCGATAGATCAAGCGCTCCAAATTACTTGATATAAGTATATCCATTGAAGGCGATGAGGTTAATATAAACTCACGGTTCTTATCATATATACCTGTCTCAAAGAAATCATATAACACCTTATTCTCATTAGATGCACATATGAATTTCGCAATAGGAAGTCCCATCTCCTTAGCGTAGTATGCAGCAAGAATGTTACCAAAATTACCTGTCGGAACAACAACGTTAATCTTATCTCCTGCCTTGATCTTGCCATCAGCCACAAGTCTTGTATATGCATATACATAGTATACCATCTGAGGGACAAGACGTCCTATATTGATAGAGTTGGCAGATGAGAACTGATATCCCTTATCATTCATATCCTTCAACAGGTTCTTATCGTTAAACATATTCTTAACACCGGTCTGGGCATCATCGAAATTACCAACTATTCCAACAACGTAGGTATTATCACCCTTCTGTGTTACCATCTGTTTTTCCTGGATAGGGCTTACACCGTTCTTTGGATAGAACACGATTATCTTTGTTCCCGGAACATCGGCAAAACCTGCAAGTGCAGCCTTACCTGTATCTCCTGAGGTTGCAGTAAGTATTACTATCTCATTAGTCACCTTATTCTTCTTTGCTGAAGTTACCAAAAGATAAGGTAATATCGACAAAGCCATATCCTTAAATGCGATAGTTGAGCCATGGAAAAGCTCTAAGTAATTAGCCCCTGCCTTATTTACCAAAGGCGCAATAACCGAAGTATCAAATTTATCATCATAAGCACTGTCAATACAGTGTTTGAGTTCCTCTTCCGTAAAATCCGAAAGCATTCGGCTCATAACTTCATATGCAACCTGTCTGTAGTCCATCTTTGCAAGTTTATCAAGATCTACATCAAGCGCAGGGATACTTTCGGGAACATACAAACCGCCATCATCTGACAAGCCCTTTAATATCGCTTCTGATGCGGTCATCTTCTCGCTACTGTTTCTTGTGCTCTTATACATTACTGACATGTTTCATCCTCTTTTCTTATATATTGATTCCGGCTTAATCGGCCAGAAATACTTCCATAGTTTTCTTACCCCATTGGGTAGCTTCTTTATGTGTCATGAAAAACAGGTCGATTCTCTTGCCCTTAATAGCACCTCCCCTGTCTTCAGCAACATACACCTGACCATTGAACACAACTCTTGTTCCGAAAGGAATAACATTAGTGTCTACGGCAATAGTACGATTAGATGTAGGTATTGTACCACTTGATGTTCTGTTATGTCCTGAATATATACCACAGCATATCTTGCAGGTACAATAGGCTGTTATTACAAACTTTCCAAGGCTTTCTCCATGACTGTCAGCAAATACCGGCGTTCCTACTCTTCCGCCGCTAGACGCAGTATCACCACTTCCGAAATCTGTTGGGAGAGAATATGCTGCATATTTTCTTTGGAGTTCAAGCTCTTTCTGTCTTGCAAGTTTTGCAGCGGCTGCCGCCTCGGCAGCTTGTTTAGCCTTTGCGGCCTTTTCATCCCTCTCCGCCTTAAGCTCGGCATAGGCTATACGATCCGCAGTCATCTCACTCATAGCAGTAAGATCATTGATAGCTCTAATCTCTTCCAAACGTTCATGTTCATAAAAGCTGTCAAGATAATCCATCTCTTTGACCATCTGTCCATCCATGAAGCCATATTTCATTGTTTCATAACTTACCTTAGAGACTTCTTTGAAACTGCTTTCGCTATAGTTAAGATTGGTTGCAGCTGCAGAAACACTGGATAATTTGCCGGGTTTCTCACCCGCTGTAACAACAACTCTGTATCCAAAAAAACATACTGCAATTGCAACAAGCAATAATACCACTATACCAATAATAGTTTTAATATTGATTTTGCCTTTCGTAAAATCACCTTCTTTTGCATTAACAGGCGTAATATTTAACAAACATCCAACTTAAAAGCATATATAAATGGATTATATTGTTTTTATTGATAAAAATCAAGCTATTTTGCTTTCGTATATTCAATAATCTTCTTTGATATTGAAACCGTATCATATATTTTCTTATAATCATCCACGTTGATAGTTTGTATGTAATTCTTTGCATACCTTCTGTTTATTCCCTTAGCAGTTAATATATCAACAGCTTTATTGTACGCAACCGCAGCTGTAATCTCATCGTCATATCTGCCAACAATATAATTACCTCTTAAATGAATAACACATTCATAACATTTATTAAGTTCATCAGAAATATCAGTAACACCGACATATTCATTAATTATACGAATATTTTCATATCTGTAGTCATCTTCATTATGATTGGAGAATTCATAATCTTTACCTTTTTGTGCATAATTCTTAATTCCGTATCTGGATAGTATATTATACTGACTGCCGTAATCGCAGACGAAATAATATCCTCCCCTTACCTGTATCTTATGCTCCGCATAAAAGAACATATCCTCCCTGTCAAATATCAGTCTTTTCTCAGGAGATATATAATAGAAAAAATACCCCTTCTGAAGATATATTGGGGTTTTGAACAAAATTCCGGTGTTTCTGAAATTCATGAGTATGATAAATTTTTCAAAATTAAGCGCAAACCCATCATCATAATCTTCTAATTCATATTTCTTTTCCCTGATTATCTCACATGCTTCCCTATATGCCTTCGATGCCTCTTCAGGAGAATCAAAGCTTGACAGGCTGACGTGTTTGTTCCTTATCGTAATTGAACTTCTGTAATATACCTCTCCGTTTTTTTTCTTTGCCTTTGTAACTCCCGGATACTTTTTCATTTACATCCTCCATACTAACTAAGATAACAAATTATAAATTTTTAAAATTAAGTCAAACTGGCTTTGTGCAGGCACAATGCAGTTATAATTATTATTATATAAAATTAATTTAATACTGTCAAAATAACACAAATTGTGGTACAATCATTACTGACTTGACCAAATGATCGCGGCTGCGAAAAGGAAACGTCGCAGGTGAGGAAAGTCCGGGCTTCATAGGGCAGGGTGCCGGATAACGTCCGGTAGAGGCGACTCTCAGGCTAGTGCAACAGAAATATACCGCCAGCATTTGTTGGTAAGGGTGGAAAGGCGAGGTAAGAGCTCACCGCTATTCTGGTAACAGGATAGGCTCTGTAAACCCCACTCGAAGCAAGACCGCATAGGAGACCATGTGGCTGCCCGTCACGTCTCCGGGTAGGTCGCTTGAACCTGTTGGTAACAGCAGGTCTAGATAGATGATCATTCAACGACATAACCCGGCTTATCGATCAAGTCCACAAAAAAGCCATCACAGTATGGATAACACATCTATACTGTAATGGCTTTTTAACTTTTTATTGTATATTTATACAGGGAAGCAGCTTCCGCCGACAAACTCTCTTAATATACTATTATTAGGTATATTCTCAGAACTGATTCCTAAGAAATAATCCAAAAATTTAAGTAATCTCTTTGCCTCCTGATACTCCTTGCTGTCTCTAGGTATTGCAAACAACAACGGTTCAACATGTGGTTTTATTACCGACAACTCATATATAAGCGCGGAATTAAACATCGCATCAGCCTCTTCCTGATAAGGGAATATATTCTGTTCTTCGCCTCGTCTGACAGAATCCCACATTGCAATTGTCTTTTCTGCACTGTGTCCTCTTGTTCTTGCATCTCTTACTATCCTTCTTATCAGTCGTCCGTCAGTTGTTGCTATTCTATTATGCTCATCAACATTAAGCTGTGTAAGAGCACTTATGTATATCTTAAACTTACTCTCATCAGGAAGCCCTTCCGACATTTTAGGATTCAATCCATGAATACCTTCAATAACAAAGACATCGTTATCCTTAAGCGCCATTACATTTCCTCTGTATTCCCTCTTACCGTCTATGAAATCAAATGTCGGCATAGGAACAGTCTCACCATTTAACAGTCTCACCATATCTTCATTGAACTGCTTGATATCCACAGCTTCTAAGCACTCAAAATCATAGTTGCCAAACTCATCTCTTGGTGTATATTTTCTCTCAACAAAATAGTTATCTAGCGCTATCGGATGAGGATTAAGCCCCATCGCTTTTAACTGGATGCTTAATCTGTGTGAAAATGAAGTCTTTCCCGAGGAGCTGGGACCTGCAATAAGAACAAACTTCTTATCTTCTCTCTTAATACGCTCAGCAATCTTGGCAATGTTCTTTTCCTGCAAAGCCTCTTGAACCAACATCATATCGGCAATTTCTCCGGAAGCTATTGCATCATTTAATCCACCGACAGTATCCATACCAAGCATTACTCCCCAATCGTCAGACTGCTTTAACACCTCGAATAATTTATTCTGAGGCTTAAACTCAGGAACGACCTTAGGATTGCTCCTTACGGGAAGCTGAAGAACAAAACCGGACTCATATTTATACAAAGCAAAATACTTAAGATACCCCGTAGACGGCACCATAAATCCATAGTAATAATCCTCGAATCCATCCAATATGTAAGCATTGGTATTAGAAGCCCTGCGGTATTTGAAAAGCGAAACCTTGTCCATCCTTCCCTGTCTCTCAAATCTCTTGATCAGATCATATGACGGATAGGTTTTCTTCAAAATAGGAATATCTTCTTTGACCATCTCATTCATACGCTCTTCAACTTCTTTGAGCAGTTCATCACTGACTACAACATTCTTATTCTTAAACTCACAGTAAAAGCCCTTGCTCAATGAAAAGAGTACTCTAATTCTGCCGGAACTTCCTGTCCGCTTAGCTACATCCCTGAAAGCCTTCATCATTAACAATATCATGCTTCTCTTATATGTCGCACTTCCAATCTTGCTGGTCGTGGTAACAAAGCTGATCTCAGAGTCTTCATCAACGGTCTTAAAAAGCTCGCACAAATGTCCGTTTCTATACGCAAGCACGATTTCACCATCATCCTTAGCCGTTCCATAATTCTTAGCAAGCTCTCTTAATGTTGTTTTCTCTTCAACCTCATATACCTGTGTATCTATTGTAACCTTGATCATGTAACCACTCCTCTCCATAAATAATTTTTGAAAATTGCGAAAATCTATTTTCCCTTTTTTAGTTGTGACCATCAGATAATCTGAAACGGACAACCATCGTCAATCTCTATAACATCAATATCCGTACAGTGTTCTCTTATATATCCCGCAATAAATGAAACAAAAATGTGTTCAAGTCCATAGTGTGTGGCATCTATAATTGTCATGTCCATATCCATAGCATCAATGCCCGGATGATGACCAAAATCACCTGTGAGATATAAATCATACCCCTTTGCTTTGATCTCTTTAATCTCCCCTTTACCCGAACCGGGCAGCACTGCTATTTTATCAAATTGCTTACATTTCATTTTTTCACTCTGATAAATCATTACAAAAGACAGTCCGAACTTTTCCTTGACATAAGCCGCAACTTCTTCTGCCGTCATTTTTGTCGGAAGATATCCTCCTCTTCCCATCCCCTCCACTTCATCCGATTCAAATATTAACGGTTCTGTTTCGGAAAGGTTAAGATATTCCTGTCCCGCTGCCAGCTCACCCATACCGCCAACAGTATCAAAATTAGTATGCATTGCATAATAAGCAATTCCATTCTCCGCTAAAGTTAATATTTTTTTCGATGATATATGCTCCTCATTAATCTGCCTGACCGGAGAGAATATCATCGGATGATGCGTTATCAGTAAATCAACATCTTCCCTGATAGCCTTCTCAATAGTTGTCAAAGTTGCATCTAATGCAACAGCAACCTTATGTACCTCTTTTTCCTTTCTGCCGACTAATAATCCTACATTATCCCAGGTACTGGCATATTTCTTCGGCGAAAGAGTCTCAAGAAGCTTTGTAATCTCTTCACATTTCAAACCAATCACCTCACAAAAGACAACGCTCCCTCGCAGTTTTATTAATATTCAAACGCTTCGTTATCTCCATTTTCCGCTGTTTTGAGCTGCCGCCACCATTCTTTTCTAATGAAGTAAGAATAGAGTTCAATACTTTCTCTTCTTCAATAAGCTGCTCTATTAAAACCTCACTCTTATTATCTATATTGTATTTCCCGTATATCCAGTCTTCATCTCTATCATACGGCGGCATACTGCCGGGAACGGCTAGAATCGCTGTATAGAACTTATCATTGTCATAAACCATGATCTCTTTAGCTATATTGTATAAATTATCATATAAAAAGTGCCTTACCACATCTATGTCAGACTGTGGCTGTAGAACTAATGTCGGAGGTACAGGTACGGAGAGGATGTCTTTACCTCTTACGAGGATATCTCTCATAAGAAGCCCTCCCATTCCGGCTATTACTATGACATCAGCCTCCATAGATGATAATTTTTCAAGGCCATCAGAAAGTCTGGTTTCTATATCGTTTTCCAGACCATACGCCCTGATGTTATTATCCGCAATAGAAAGGGGACCACTCCTTAAATCCATAGCTATCACTTTATCTGCGAGCTTATCTTTTTTCAATTTGATGGAGACATAGGCATGGTCACATCCTACATCTGCAATGGTTGAGGAATTAGGCGGAACAAGAGATACCACCGCCTGCATCCTCTTTGATAACACGATATCCTTCATTAATCAATTACTCCAGATAATCACGAAGTTTTCTGCTTCTGCTTGGATGTCTTAATTTCCTTAACGCCTTAGCTTCAATCTGACGAATTCTTTCTCTGGTGACATTGAATTCTCTTCCAACCTCTTCGAGAGTTCTGTTTCTGCCATCATCAAGGCCAAAACGAAGTCTTAACACCTTCTGTTCTCTCTCTGTAAGCGTAGACAATACCTCTACAAGCTGTTCTCTTAACAGTGTGCTTGCAGCAGCCTCAGCAGGTACGGGAACATTCTCATCCTGGATGAAATCTCCCAAGTGACTGTCCTCCTCTTCACCAATCGGTGTTTCAAGAGATACCGGTTCCTGAGAGATCTTTAATATCTCGCGGACACGTTCTACAGGAACTTCCATCTCACTCGCGATCTCCTCAGGACTTGGCTCTCGTCCAAGCTCCTGAAGTAACTGTCTGGATACTCTTATAAGCTTATTAATAGTTTCAACCATGTGGACAGGTATTCTTATTGTTCTTGCCTGATCAGCTATAGCTCTCGTTATAGCCTGTCTTATCCACCATGTTGCATATGTTGAGAATTTGTATCCTTTACGATAATCGAATTTTTCTACAGCCTTAATAAGACCGAGATTACCCTCCTGAATAAGATCAAGGAATAACATTCCACGTCCAACATATCTTTTTGCAATACTTACAACCAAACGAAGATTCGCTTCCGCAAGCTTCTTCTTCGCAGCATCTCCTTTTGCAACGATGGCTTCAAGTTCTTTTCTTGTATCATCATCAAGATCATCTCCGGCTTCATCAAGCTGTTCTAATGCTGCATCACCGGCTTCCATCTCTTTTGCAAGTTCAATCTCTTCATCTGCATTAAGAAGCGGAACCTTTCCTATCTCTTTGAGATACATTCTTACGGGATCCTCGATATTGGTTCCTTCCGGGACCGAGAGATCGATCTTCTCAACCTCAATATCCTCCTCTCCCTCAACCTCTAGCAAAGCCTCATCACTTGGTTCTTCGTCTTCATCATTAATTGTTAAGACTTCAACCTTCTTGCTTTCTAAGAAGTCAAAAATGTTTTCCATAACCTCTGTGGTAAGCTCTAAGCCCTTGCTTGAAGCAAAACAAGCGATGATCTCATTGTCCTCCAAAACATTCTTGTTCTTCTTGGCAATTTCAAGCAACTCCTGAAGCTTTGCCTTATACTCCTCGTTGTTAATAATGTTGTTTTGTGCTTCCATGTGTCCATCCTTCCTTATCTTATACAGATTGAATTTATCTTATGAAATTTTAATTATTATTTTGTATCTATTCAGCTAAGCTTCATAGACACGCGACAGGCTGGTGCTTACGCACCTTCCAGGCAAGATGCTATCTTAACAGTAACGATATTTTTTCTATTGCTTTCTTCTCATCCATCAATTGTTTGAGTCTGCTAAGATCAGCTCCCGCATTGTCTATTTTTTTCTGTATACTTTTTCTCTTTATTTTTTTGACAAGATCAGTTATTGCTCCCGATTTCTCAGAGGCAGAAATCTCCACCCCAAAATCCTGTTGTATAATAGACGATACTTTTTCGTGTTCTTCCTTGCTTTGAAAATGATTCATTATAACTGCCGGCTGAACTACAGAGTTTGCAGCATACTGGTCATAAACCATCTGAACAACACTCCTATACACAGGATCCGCAAAATCATCCGGAGTCAGTTTCTCCCTTATTAACGGAATCAATTCATTATCATTGATCAGCCATGTAATCAGAACCCTTTCGGTTTTGAGCTGTTGCTTTTCTTTCTCCTCATCTGGTGATCCACGTCTTTCCTGCTGTCTGAATACTGCAGTGTCTATATTATCTGATCTGTTTGTTCCATAAACTGTAACAGCTTCCTTAAGTGCCTTTGAATCTATATTGTACTTTTCGGAAACACTATTAATATAATTATCCCTCTCAAGCGGTTCTATTATTCTTGAAAGACATTTTGCAGCTTCTTTCTGAAACTCAGTCTTCTCCTGCGGATCATTTTGATTATAATTATGCTCTAAAATCTCAATTTCAAACATAATTCCGCTTACAGCTTCATCTATTCGCCTTTCAAATGCTTCACTTCCCTCTTTTTGGATAAGTTCATCAGGATCTTTGTATGGCTTTAACGATATTACCCTTGCAGGCATTTCAAATTCCCTCATTATCTGCAAAGCTCTAAGAGCAGCCTTAGTACCTGCCTCATCACTGTCATATGCCAGATAAACACTGTCAGTATATCTTTTGATCAGATTAACCTGTCCAACTGTCAAGGCAGTACCCAGTGAAGCAACTGCATTGTCAAAACCTGCCTGATGCATCGATATGACATCCATATAGCCTTCACAGAATATAATTCCCCGTCTTTTGCTCTTCTTTGCCAGATTAAGTCCATATAAATTACGACTCTTATCAAACACTGGTGTATCCTGAGAATTAATATATTTCGGAAGTCCGTCTCCCAAAACTCTGCCTCCAAAGCCGATCACCCTGTTGTTTGGATCGATTATAGGATACATTACTCTGTTCCAAAACCTGTCAGACGGACCATACTTTTCATCTATCTTGATAAGACCTGCTTTTAACATCTCCTCATCTGAAAATCCTTTAGACCTTAAATATTTGTACAGATCATCACTATACTTATCTGAATATCCAAGTCCGAATTTCGTTATGGTCTCATCATCAATCCCTCTGTCCTTGATATAAGACAGTGCGGCACTGCCATGTTCTGTTTTCAACAGATAATGAAAGTATCCGGCTGTCACCTTATTCATATCTTTGATTCGAGATCTCTCATCTGCCTTCTTGCGTTCTTCCTTCGACATAGTCCTCTCAGGAAGTGAGACACCTGCTCTCTCCGCCAAGGCCTCAACTGCCTCCGGGAAAGAATAATTTTCATGCTCCATCAAAAAAGTGAATACATTACCTCCAACACCACAACCAAAACAATGGTACATCTGCCTCTCCCGGCTTACGTGAAAGGATGGTGTTTTTTCATGATGAAAAGGACAGCATGCTGTATATGAATTCCCCTTATGCTTCAGGTTAACATAACTCCCTATCACATCCACTATATCATTTCTCGAACGTACCTCTTCAATCAACTCATCAGAATAAAACATTACAGTCACCTACCTGCAGATACTCTATCATTTCCACCCTGTGGGCTCAAATGCTTCCTGAAATTTCAGTACCGCATAATTATCCGTCATTCCCGCTATATAATCACATACAACGATTTCTCTGTCTTCGCCATTATCTATCATCGAAACAAACTCTTCTGTCATAACCTCAGGTCGGGACATATAATAATTGAAGAGCTCCTGCAGCATTCTCTTTGCCTTACCTTCTTCGCCTTTTGCCACAGGATTAGTGTATACCGTATCAAACAGAAAACTTCTAAGTTCTGTCATCGCCTGACGTATCTCCGGTGAGCATACTATATCCCCAGTTCCTTCACTATTCATTATCACATCATGTATTATAGTGTTAAGTCTGTCTCTTGTACGTCCTCCAAGTATGTCCGTACAATTCTTAGGCAACTCCTGTTCTTTCAGTATCCCACCCCGTATCGCATCATCAATATCATGATTAATATACGCTATCTTATCCGATAGCTGGACAATCTTGCCTTCCAAAGTTGAAGGATTTCCCGTCGTCTTGTGATTGAGTATTCCATCCCTTACTTCAACTGTGAGATTAAGGCCTCTCCCTCTTTTCTCAAGATGTTCAACAACACGGATACTCTGTTCATTATGTTTAAACCCCTTAGAGCACACCTCATTAAGAGCTCTCTCTCCGGCATGGCCAAAGGGAGTATGTCCCAAATCATGTCCAAGCGCTATCGCCTCAGTAAGTTCTTCATTCAACCTGAGTGCTCTTGCAATAGTTCTTGCTGTCTGAGAAACCTCTAAGGTATGTGTCATTCTGGTTCTATAATGGTCACCCTCTGGAGAAAGAAAAACCTGAGTCTTTTCCTTCAGGCGGCGAAACGCCTTACAATGAATTATCCTGTCTCGATCTCTCTGATATATTGTCCTGACATCACACATAGGCTCCGGCACGTCCCTGCCCTTTGACTTATCGGAAAATGCCGCATACTCACATAGATATTCATGTTCCCATGCCTCAAGCTTTTCTCTAACGTTCATTGATGACCGTCCCTTCTATTGAAAAATAAATGTAACTGTTCAGGTAGAATCTCGCATTCACTGCGAGATTCGTAGAAAAATTTATTTTTTACGATACAACAGGCATACTGGAAGGTGCGTTAGCACCATGCCTGTCGCATATCTATTAAGCATAGCTGAATAGATACAAATATATTATCTATTTTAGACAACTAACGGACAGAACAAGCCCGCCCATTATATAATATACGACATTCAATTAAAAATACCTTTTTTTATTTTTTCATTCCATATAAGTATTTGCAATCTCTCATATGGTTCATATTCTGAGTTTAATTCGTTAATTATCCAGCAATTCATTATTCCGTCATTATACATAGTATTATCCTTTCTCCTCAGAATGAGGCGGACAGTCAAGAATTGCAGAAACGCCGACTGTCACGATTATTATTAGAGCGCTAACGTTATGTATATATTACACTACAAACCAGAATTTGTACTGAAAAAAATGTCGAATTTAATATATCTATCACTTTATATAAATATCATCATCCATTATACTCACAACTCATAAATGAATATGCCACTCAAACTTCATATCAGCCCCATACAGGTGAATTATTATTTATTTAGGGTAAATCATCCATCCTTTATTTCAATCGTCTCATTTCGGCTTTTAACATCAAATGCACTTATTCATTAACGCAAAAAACACCAATCTACTTATTAGTAAATCGATGTTTTAATATACATAATTCATATACCGCTGCAAAATTGTTAGATGTTTGTTAGATGCTGCATATTTTAATGCTCATACAGCTCACTCTTAAAGCCTTGAAAACCTTGATAATAAAAGAAAAATGCGGATGAAGGGATTTGAACCCCCACACCGAAGTACTAGATCCTAAGTCTAGCGCGTCTGCCAGTTCCGCCACATCCG
>CAMHMG010000039.1 GCA_946186175.1 uncultured Clostridia bacterium
CACGAAAAATCAACACTTTTGCGAAAAAAGACATGGAGCCGACAGGCGACATGATAAAATGAGCAAAGGTGTTGATTTCGTGCTTGCACGAAAAATCAACACTTTTGCGAAAAAAGACATGGAGCCGACAGGCGACATGATGAGCTGAGTGTAGGTTATTAGGGAAAATGAGAAAAGTTGTCGTATTTTATAAAAATATTAATAAAAGTGTGGTCGTATTATGAGGTATGTTAGTTGAAAATGCGTCGAATAATTACGGATAATCAACGAAAAAAAAGATGATCTTTTAATTTTAGTAAATATTATTGTGTTGTATCACAATAATATTAATAATTTCGTAATCTTTTATTGTCATACGACAACTTTCATGACGATAATCTCTTTGTTATAGTCTCATATGGTCGATGAAACAGTTCAATAGTCAAAGTATTTTGACTGTTGGCGAAATATTAATAAATGGGAGGAATAATAGTGGTTCGCGTTATGATTGGAAACCATGATGGTTCTATGCAAAGGAGAATGGCCGAGATTGTAAGAAAACAGTCAGGATGTCGTGTAATCGGTACATATGATAATGGAGAGATACTTCTTTCAAATATTAAGGAACAGCTTCCGGATATTGTTCTTTTATATCCGGTACTTCCGGTGATGGATGGAATTGAGGTTATAGAACGTGTACTTGCTGATACAAGTCTTTCGTCAATACGTTTCATTCTGGTCGGAACGGATAATCTTACCAAATCACTTAATGTATTACAGCTAAGGAAAAATGTCAGGTTTTTGGCATGGGGCAATGACGAGGAGACTCTGGGCAGATATTTAACGGAGATATCATCTAAATCCGCAAACATGTCCATAGCGTCACCTACAGATGATATAATCGTTAAACAGGGAACATATGAGAAAGATTTGAATCTTCTTGTAACATCTATGATACATGAAATAGGAGTACCGGCGCATATTAAGGGATATCTTTATTTGAGGACAGCAATACTTATGGCGGTTGATAATATGGATGTTTTAAATGCTGTAACAAAACAACTGTATCCCGATATTGCCAAAGAACATGGAACTACTGATACGAGAGTAGAAAGAGCGATACGACACGCGATAGAGGTTGCGTGGGAACGAGGAAATATTGATATGATACACGAATTGTTCGGATATACAATTCAGGCAGATAAAGGCAAGCCGACCAATTCAGAATTTATTGCCTTAATGGCAGACAGAATTCGTCTTGACAAAATGAAAAATGCTAGTTAAAAAAAGGAGAACTAATAATGCATGAAAGTATGAAGATATTGATCGTATCCTCAAAACAAAGATCTATATATGGAGAGATCATATCATATATGAAACAGTTTGAATATGTTGTTAAGGAGAATTACGGAACTTATATTGAGATGCTTTATATGGCAAAACAGATGAAACCGGATATGATAATCACTGACATATGCTTAGAGGGAGGAGATGGGCTGACATTTCTATCTGAATGCAGAAATAATGAAGAACTTAAAAATACTAAATATATATTTTTGACGAGTGTCTTATCACCGGCGGTTATTGATATAGCATATGAGTACGGCGCCGATTACTATTTCCTTTTAAGTCAGAGCCCAAGATACATAGCAAGGATATTGGAGAGAATATTAGATGCACATGAGAAAATGAAGATAAAACTGAAATCTTTAGAAGGTATGACTAAAGAGCAGAAAAAATATATATTTGATTCGACAATAGAAAATGATGTTACCAATATGATGCGTGGAATAGGAATTCCTGCACATATCAAGGGATATCAGTATATAAGGGAAGGAATAATAATGGCTATAAAGGATCCGGATATTCTTAATTACATTACGAAATATCTTTATCCAGCTATAGCAAAGAAATACAATACGACAACAAGCAGTGTGGAAAGAGCGATACGTCATGCGATTGAGGTGGCATGGAACAGAGGAAAGTTAGATGCTATGGAAGCGCTATTTGGTTATAGCGTCAATTCGGGAAAAGGCAAGCCGACAAATTCGGAGTTTATAGCTTTGATCGCAGACAAATTCAGATTGGATTATCGCATGAAGGGATATGGAGAGAATCAGTTCAGTGCTTAAATACTGTAATCTGATTAATGTCTAAAAAATGTTTTTTAATCTTTCTTTGTAATGAAATTTATGATATGATATAAATGTCATAAGTTATAATTGCTTTGTTCTTGAAAAAGCAGCTTGACTTAATGAAACTTATATAATTATATTAATATACATTCAAGGAGAGGTATTTACATGAAGAAAGTAGCTTATATTGCTTCGGAGTGCGTACCCTTTATTAAGACCGGTGGGTTGGCAGATGTTGTGGGGACGTTGCCTAAGATGTTTGATAAGAAGAAATATGACGTGAGAGTCATCATTCCTAATTATATGTGTATTCCACACAGGTTTAAGCAGAATATGAAGTATATCACCAACTTCCAGATGGATATAGGTGATCACTACCAATATGTTGGAATCTTTTATATGGAGTATGAAGGAGTACCTGTTTATTTTATTGATAACGAATATTTATTCAGTGGACAGACTCCTTACGGTGATGTTAAGTGGGATATTGAGAAGTTTTGTTATTTCTCTAAGGCAGCTCTTTCAATATTACCGGTTATAGGATTTAAGGCAGATATTGTACATTGTCATGACTGGCAGGCAGGAATGGTGCCTGTATATCTTAAGACTATTTTTGCCGGTAATCCATTCTTCTCGGGGATGAGGTCGATAATGACCATTCATAATCTCCAGTTTCAGGGAAGATGGGATATTGAACACGTCAGATACCATTCGGGTCTTCCTGATTATCTGTTTACCTCTGACAAATTAGAGATACATCGTGATGCCTCCATGTTAAAGGGTGGTCTTGTCTATGCGGATCTGATCACAACGGTCAGCAACACCTATGCATATGAGATACAGACTCCTTATTATGGTGAAGGTTTAGATGGACTTCTGCAGGCAAGGAATCAATCATTGATAGGTATTGTCAACGGCATAGATTATGATACATATAATCCTGACAAGGATAAGAAATTATATAAGACTTACAATACTAAGAATTTTAAGAAGAATAAGGTCGCCAATAAGCTGGGATTGCAGAAGCAGCTGGGACTTCCTGTCGATAAGGATCAGTTTGTACTTGGAATTATATCAAGACTTACAGATCAGAAGGGTCTTGATCTGGTAGATGCGGTCATGAATGATATATGTCAGGATGGTGTACAGTTTGTAGTTCTTGGAACAGGTGCTCCTCATTATGAGGAAATGTTCAGATATTATCAGAATTTCCATCCGGCAAAGGTGTCAGCTAACATTTATTTCTCTGATGAGTTGTCGCACAAGATGTATGGAGGCTGTGATGCTATACTTGTTCCGTCAAGATTTGAACCTTGTGGTCTGACGCAGCTTATGGCACTTCGATATGGCTCACTTCCTATAGTGAGGGAGACCGGAGGACTTAAGGATACGGTAATTCCTTATAATGAGTTTGAACAGACAGGTACCGGCTTCTCATTTGCCAATTATGATCCGTTTGAGCTTCTAAGGACTATTAATTATGCTAAGGAAGTATTCTATAATCAGAAGAAGAGCTGGGAAGCTATGCAGCTTCGTGCCATGAACGAGGATTATTCTTGGAAGAGCTCAGCTAAGAGATATGAGGAGATATATCAGTAGAAACTATTGTACTTATTGTAATGCAGACGCCGCGAGATTATTGCTCGCGGTGTTTATCTATTATTATTTTTATTTGTTTCGCAATCACCTATTAGATAATTGCATGAAAGGAGCGCGTTATGGCATTCGACGGAGTCGTTATATCTAATATTGTTAAGGATATGAGAGAACGTCTCGTAGGAGGGCGAATATATAAGATATATCAGCCGGAGACGGATGAACTTAATATTGTTGTTAAAAATCTTGGGACTACATTTCGCCTGATGTTAAATGCCAGCGCAACACTACCGCTTGTCTATTTTCTTGATGAGAATAAGTCTAATCCGATGAAGGCGCCGGGATTCTGTATGTTGCTTAGAAAGCATGTGGGTAACGGACGTATTACAGATGTTTCTCAGCCTGATTTTGAGCGAATAATAGAGATTACCATTGAACATCTTGATGATATGGGAGATATATGTAAGAAGAAGCTTATCATTGAATTAATGGGTAAGTACAGTAATATTATATTTACTGATGACGAGGGTAAGATAATCGATTCGATCAAGAGGATAGGTAATAATATAAGCTCTGTAAGAGAAGTTCTTCCGGGCAGAGATTATGTACTTCCTCCTAATGATAAATATAATCCGTTGCTGTTGACGAGAGATATAATGGAAAATGATATATTGTGCAAGCATTTAAGCATTGTCAAAGCAATATATTCATCTATTACCGGTATATCTAAGGAAATGGCAGAGGAGATATGTTATGAGGCGGGTGTTGACGGTAATTTCAGTACAGACAGTCTTGCTGAAAGCAATATAGAAAGTCTTTGGAGAGTTGTATCCGGCTATATAGAAAGAATCAAAGCCGGAGAATATCAGCCATGTATCGTGTATAAGAAGGAGGTCCCCATAGCATTCTCATCCATGTATCTGTATATGTATGAAGATTTGTCTGTGGTCAAATTTGATGATATTTCATATGTATTGTCTCTTTTCTATGCTCAAAAGGATACCTACAGCAGGATGCATCAGAAATCTACTGATCTTAGAAAGGTATTATCATCATTAGTTGAGAGGACATCCAAGAAATATGATCTTTTGACAAAGCAGCTTAAGGATGTCGAGAAACGTGAAAAATACAGACTCTACGGAGAGCTTCTACAGGCATATGGACACGAGATCCAGCCGGGAGATAAGAATATTACTGTGGTCAATTACTATGATGGCAGTCAGGTGACCATACCATTAGATGAGACTTTGACTGCGGCTAATAATGCTAACAAATACTTTGATAAATATAATAAAATGAAGCGTACCTATGATGCTTCACTTAAGCTTGTTAAGGAATGCAGACAGACACTTGACCATTTGCTGCTTCTGCAAAACAGTATTGAGATCGCAGGCTCTGAGGCCGATATCAATGAGATCAGACAGGAGATGACGATGGCGGGCTTTTTGAAGGAGAAGAAGGGCGGTAAGGATAAGGGCAGACAGGAGAAGAGCAGTCCACTGCATTTTATTTCATCGGACGGCTTTCATATGTATGTCGGGAAGAATAATCTTCAGAACGACAGGTTGACATTTAAGATGGCAGGTCCTAAGGATATATGGTTTCATGCCAAGGAGATGCCCGGTTCACATGTTATAGTTAAGTTAGAAGGCGCGGAGGATGTGCCCGATAACACCTATGAGGAGGCGGCAAGGTTGGCAGCTTACTATTCGACAGGAAAGACAAGCCCTAAGGTGGAGATTGATTATACCAGAAGAGTTAATCTCAAGAAGCCGCCGGAATCTAATCCCGGATATGTTATATATCATACCAATTATTCCATGATAGCATTACCGGATATTACAGGGATTGAGATGGTGAAGGAGATGGGGAAGGAGTAAAATGACATCTTGCATTTGAATGCTATGTTTGATATAATATCTTGAAGTGTCTATTCGACCGTATTATGTAATTGTTCAGTATCGGAATATACTCATATTGTTTTAGGAACTGAACAGTTACCGTATAATTTGTAAAGTAGGTGAAGTGTTGTTAAAGAGTATGACAGGCTTTGGTCGTGCAGAGAGCATAACCAGGGAACGGAAGATTGTAATTGAGATGAAGTCCGTTAATCACAGATATTGTGATATTAACATTAAGATGCCTAAGAAGTTCAATGCTTTTGAGGCAGATATGAGGAATCATCTGAAGAAGTATATCGGCAGAGGTAAGGTTGACATTTTTGTTACTTATGAGGACTATACGAAGAATAATGTATTTGTTAAGTATAATCCGGAGATTGCCGAAGAGTATTATAACAATTTGAAGAAGATGGGTGAGGATTTCTCTATCCCGTCAGATATTAATGCATCGATGCTTTCAAGGTATCCTGAGGTATTAACTTTGGAAGAGAATGTCGAGGTTGACGAAGAGCTTTGGAAGGAATTTGTCTGTGTGTTAGACGAGGCGGCTAATGCTTTTGTTGAGGCAAGACTAAGAGAGGGTGAGGCACTTAAGAAGGATCTCACAGCCAAGCTTAACGGTATGCTTGAGATGGTGGATTATATTGAGAATATATCACCGTCATTGATCGAAAGCTACAGAGCTAAGTTAGAGAACAAGGTGAAAGAACTTTTAGAAGGTAATGCGATAGATGAGAGTCGCATTGCAACAGAAGTTGTTATATATTCAGACAAGATATGTGTAGATGAAGAAACTGTAAGACTTAGAAGTCATATTGAAAATACCCTTTCAATTCTTGAAAATGGTGACAATGTCGGACGTAAGCTTGATTTCATTGCACAGGAGATGAACAGGGAAGCGAACACAATTCTTTCCAAAGCAGATAATCTGGATGTTTCTAATAAAGCTATCGATCTCAAAACTGAGATTGAGAAGGTAAGGGAACAGATACAGAATATTGAGTGATCATTTTAAGTAAAACGATTATTATTATGAGAATAATTTCCGGAAGGTGAACATATGAATAAGAATGGTATGTTAATTGTAATCTCAGGTTTTTCCGGCGTAGGAAAGGGAACAGCTGTTAAGAAATTAGTTGAGAAATACGGATATAGTCTTTCGGTCTCAGCAACCACCAGAGCTCCGAGAGAGGGAGAGGTTGATGGAGTAGATTATCATTTTAAGACTGTTGAAGAATTTGAACAGCTGATCGACTATAACGGATTCATTGAATGGGCACAGTATGTTGAGAATTATTATGGTACGCCTAAGAAGTTTGTTGAAGATGAGCTAAGTAAAGGACAGGATGTAATTCTTGAGATTGAGGTTCAGGGAGCCATGCATATCAAGGAGCAGTATCCCGATGCGGTTCTGATCTTTATAACCGCACCTGATGCAGCGACACTTAAGAGTCGTCTTGAGGGCAGAGGCACAGAGGATGATAAGGTTATAGCTAAGAGACTTAAGCGTGCATTTGAAGAGACAGATGATATGGTATCATATGACTATCTGGTAGTTAATGATGATCTTGAAACTTGTGTTGATGATATTCATTCGGTCATATGCGCAGAGAGTTTCAAGTCATCGCGTAACAGGGAATATATGCAGAATATGAAGTCTGAATTAGAGACAATCAGAAATAATAAGTGATAGAAATAATCGAAACAAATTGATTTTGATTTATAATTATTTAATAAGCAATCAACTAATTAGAAGTGTAAATGAAAGGAGCATTTATATTATGATTCATCCGTCGTATACAGATTTGATGGCAGTTGTTAACAGTGAGGTAGAACCGGGAGAACAGCCGGTGGTACAGAGCAGATATTCAATCGTTCTTGCAACAGCTAAGCGCGCAAGACAGATTATTGCCGGAGAGAAGCCGCATGTTCCTGCAGCAGGAAAGAAGCCATTATCTGTTGCTGTTGATGAGCTGTATCAGAGCAAAGTTAAGATTGTCGGTGATGACGAGGAAGAGTAATAACTAATTGGGCTGTCTTTTTGACAGCTCTTTTTGTGATACAGATGTTTTGTGGCTTGTGTGTGCACTGTGAATAGTAACAAATATAAATAGGAGGGATGATGTGGAATGAAACTTGAACTACTACTAAAAGATGTTGAATACACCATAGTCAGAGGAAGTCTTGACAGAGAAATATCAGGTGTAGAGAACGATTCGAGAAATATTACTGAGGGTACTCTCTTTTTCTGTATTAAGGGTGCTAATTTTGACGGACATCAATTTGTAAAGCAGGTGGTTTCTGACGGAGCGGGTGCTCTTATAGTTGAAGATGATGTAGATCTCGATGATGATAAGGATGTGGCTGTTATTAAGGTTGACAGCACGCGTTATGCAATGGGAGTGATAAGTGCTGCGTTTTACGGAAATCCTGCAGATAAACTTACAGTGATAGGTATTACCGGAACTAAGGGTAAGACTACTACAACATATATGATCAAGTCGATGTTAGAGAAAGCCGGAAAGAAAACGGGACTTATCGGTACCATAGAAGTTATCAATGGAGACAACGTAACACCGGCTAAGAATACCACACCTGAGTCCATTGTTATTCAGAGATATCTTAAGGAAATGGTTGATAACGGTTTGGACAGTGTTGTTATGGAAGTATCTTCGCAGGGTCTTATGTTAGACAGGGTTGCCGGTATTTCCTTTGATTACGGGATTTTTTCCAATCTTTCGGAAGACCATATCGGACCTAACGAGCATAAGACATTTGAGGAGTACATGGGCTGGAAAGCGAAGTTGTTTACTCTTTGTAAGAAGGGCATTTTCAACATAGATGATAATTATGCCGGGAATATGATGAAGTCATGCACCTGTGAGGTGGTTACTTATGGTTTAAATGATAAGGCTGATTATCAGGCAAGGAATGTTGAACTCTATGAAAGAGATGGTGAGCTTGGTATAACCTATGATCTTGACGGAAAGTATCAGGGTAAGGTAAGGGTAAGTCTTCCGGGCGATTTCTCAGTACATAACTCATTATCCGCGATAGCTTTGGCGTCGGAGATGGGCGTTGATATGAATATAATCCTTGAGATTCTATGTAACATTCATGTCAAGGGCAGGGTTGAAATGATTCCGATTTCGGACTCATTTACTCTTATGATAGACTATGCGCATAATGCGATGAGCTTAGAGAGCATATTAAAGACATTAAGAGCTTACTCACCGAAACGCCTTGTATGTCTTTTTGGCTGTGGTGGCAACAGGTCAAGGAGCAGAAGATTTGAGATGGGTGAGGTTTCCGGTAATATGGCAGATCTTACCATAATCACCTCCGATAATCCAAGAAATGAGGAGCCACAAGCTATAATTGATGATATCAAAGTGGGCATCGGAAAGACTGCCGGAGAGTATGTAGAAATTATAGATAGAAAAGAAGCAATAAGATATGCAATAATGAATGCACAAGAAGGCGATGTGATAATCCTTGCGGGCAAGGGACATGAGGATTATCAGGAGATAAAGGGAAAGAAATATCATATGGATGAGCGTGAGCTTATCAAAGAGGTGTTAGAGGAAGAGGATGTCAAGAAAATTTGCGGATATAATAATAGATATTTCTCATGAGGCGATTGACAGAACGTTTCAATATATAATACCGGAAGAATTAGAGGGACGGGTACATCTAGGAGTGTGTGTATCCATCCCTTTTGGTCGTGGAAACAGTGTTAGAAAAGGATATGTTATAGGACTGTCTGATAAAGCAGAAATAGATGAATCGAGACTTAAAAGTATAATATCGGTCAATGATAAGGATGTTGAGGTGTCGGGTTCTCTGATAGAGCTTGCTGCATTTATCAAGGAGACTTACGGATCAACCATGATAAATGCGTTAAACACCGTAATGCCAATAAGGCAAAAGGTAAAAAGTCTTGTAAAAAAAGAAGTCAGACTGCTGATAAAGCAGGAGGAAATACCCTCCTATATAGAAAGATATGAAAAGAGAAGAGCAAAGGCAAAGATAAGACTGTTAAGTGAGCTTGCGGATGAGGTGGTCCTTCCTTATGAATTAGTTACGGGAAAGCTTAATGTTTCAGCTGCCACGATTAAGGCTATGGAGAAAGAAGGAGTGCTTTCGGTTGAAGAGGAGGGGTATTACAGAAACGTAATAGGTAACAAGCTTCTTAGAGAGACATTAGACGATTATGCCAATTATGCCGGTAATCCTTCGGACTTAGGCGGGCTGGGCAGAAAGTTAAAGCGAGAGATATTAAATGATGAACAAAAACAGGTGATAGATACAGTAACCACTGATATTGACAACGGTGATAATAAGACTTATCTTCTAAAGGGAATAACCGGAAGCGGTAAGACTCTTGTTTATATAGAGATAATAGAGCATGTATTAAATCAGGGAAAACAGGCTATAGTCCTTATACCGGAGATAGCACTTACCTATCAGACCGTGAAAAGATTCAGGAACAGATTCGGTGATAAGGTGACTATAATGAATTCCAGACTTTCAAAGGGGGAGAGATTCGATCAGTTTGAGAGGGCAAAAAACGGAGATGTGTCTGTAATGATCGGTCCGAGATCGGCACTATTTGCTCCGTTTGAGAGACTTGGAATAATAGTTATAGATGAAGAACACGAGACAACTTACAAAAGTGATCAGCCTCCCAAATATCATGCGAGAGAGGTCGCAATACACAGAGCGAAGATGTGTGGTGCTTCGGTGCTTTTAGGATCTGCGACACCGTCTGTTGAGGCTTATCAGAAAGCGTTAGATGGAGAGTATGAACTGATGAGTCTCACAAAACGTGCCAGAGAAAACGCAGAGCTTTCACGTGTAACTGTCGTAGATTTGAGAAATGAGCTGAAAAATGGCAACAAGAGTATGTTCAGTTCTCATTTGAAAAAAGCGATTGAATCAAGACTTAAAAATGGAGAACAGACTATGCTCTTCATTAACAGGAGGGGATATGCGGGCTTTGTGTCCTGCAGAAGCTGCGGACATGTATTCATATGTCCTCACTGTGATGTGTCACTGACTATTCATGACAGTAAGACGGCAAGAGAAAGACTTGTATGCCACTACTGCGGTCACGAGCAGAAAAAACCTGAAAAGTGTCCGGAATGCGGTTCGGCATTTATTGCAGGTTTTGGTGTGGGAACGCAGAAGGTTGAAGAGTCCGTTTTAAAGCTTTTTCCCCAAGCGAGAGTTCTTAGGATGGATGCGGATACAACTAAGAAAAAGGATTCGCATGAAAAGATTTTGTCTGAATTTTCGTGTGGAGAAGCTGATATCCTGATAGGAACACAGATGATAGTCAAAGGACATGATTTTCCTGATGTTACATTAGTAGGTGTTATTGCGGCTGACACGACTCTTTTTGAAAGTGATTACAGGGCAAGTGAGAAGACCTTTGATCTGTTGACGCAGGCTGCGGGAAGAGCCGGAAGAGGAAACGTTCCGGGCGAAGTAGTCATTCAGACATATAAGCCTGACCATTATTGTATCAATGCGGCAGCGCATCAGGACTATGAGAGGTTCTTTGAAGATGAACGAGCCTACAGAAAAACGTTGTCATACCCGCCTTATTCACATATGATGGCTGTTTTTATGGAATCGCCGGCTGATGACATTTCAATAAAGCTGGCAGACTTTGTTTCTGATAAGATCAGATCATCATTTAAGATCCGTATGATAGGTCCGTGTGAAGCAGGAATATATAAGCTTGGTGATAAGTATAGAAGAGTGATATATCTCAAAGATAAAGAACTGTCAAATTTGACTGCGGTCAAAGATTACATGGAGGGACAACTGGAGAATGCCGAGAAATATAAGGAGTGCTATGTAAGTTTTGACCTTGATCCAATGAGAAGTTACTAGGTATAACACTAAGTTTGGCATCAAACGACATTGTAAAACGAGCGTGCGTGTGATATATTATATTGTGATATGGGTGTCAAAAGTACCATTTGCCACCCAATGATATACGAGTTGCTATATTACTTTGCAATTTCCGCAACTCTACAGACCTTCGAAATCCGCACATGCCTTCGTGGCAAAGAAAATATATAATTAGGAGATATGAATAATGGCACTAAGACAGATAAGAGTAGATGGCGATGATATTTTAAGAAAGAAATGTAAAGTGGTTAAGGAGATGAATGAGAGAACAGAAACTCTCATTGATGATATGTTGGAAACTATGTATGATGCGCAAGGCGTTGGACTTGCAGCCCCCCAGGTCGGAGTTCTTAAGCGTATTGTAGTAATCGATGTTGATTATGAGAATCCATATGAGAATCCTTACGTAATGATCAATCCGGTCATTCTTGAGAGTGACGGAGAGCAATGCGGAGATGAGGGATGTTTAAGTATCCCGGGTAAGATTGCAGAGGTTACAAGACCAAACAGAGTGGTTGTGAAATACCAGGACAGAGAAATGAAAGAGGTTATATTAGAGGCTACTGAATTGTTTGCCAGAGCTATATGTCATGAGTTGGATCATTTGGAAGGCATTCTTTATAAAGATGTTGCTGAAGGACCTTTGCGTGATGCAGATGAAGCTATGTATGAGGATGAAGAATGATAGATTTTGCTAATAAAATTATAAGATGAAACAGGTGGTTATATGAAAATAGTATTTATGGGTACGCCGGATTTTGCGGTGAATACCTTAGAAGCATTGATTAAAGCCGGACATGAGATAGCACTTGTTGTTACTCAGCCGGATAAGGCAAAGGGACGAGGAAAGAAACTTGTCTATTCTGCTGTTAAGGAGTCGGCGTTAGGTCACGGGCTTTTGGTTGCGCAGCCTGAGAAGGTAAGAGATGAAGAATTTGTGGAAAAGCTTAGAAAGATCGCACCTGAAGTGATCGTAGTAGTTGCGTTTGGACAGATACTTCCGGAGAGCATTCTTTCTATGCCTAAGTTTGGATGTGTTAATGTTCATGCATCACTTCTTCCTGAGTACAGAGGTGCTGCACCGATCCAATGGGCTGTTATAGACGGACTTGAAAAGACCGGAGTTACGACCATGTATATGGATAAGGGTCTTGATACCGGAGATATTATTGAACAGAGAACTATTGATATCGCACCTGATGAGACAGGTGGTTCGCTGTTTGACAAGCTTGCCGTATTAGGTGGAGAGATAATCGTTGATACGCTTGATTCGTTAGAAAAAGGAACAGCTTCAAGGACACCTCAGGATAATAATAAGTCGAGCTATGCGAAGATGCTTAATAAAGATATGGGACATATTGATTTTAATGAGGATGCAGCAAAGATTGAACGACTTATAAGAGGACTTAATCCATGGCCGTCAGCATATACTTCAATAGATGGCAAAATGTTAAAGATATATAGAGCGACCGTAGAAGATGATGAGAATTTAACTGTGGTCAAACCGGGAACTGTCATAGCGGTTGATAAGAAGAGTTTTACGGTATGCTGCGGCAAAGGTACTTTGAAGATATTGAATCTCCAGCTTGAGGGTAAGAAGAGGATGGATACCGATGCATTTCTACGTGGATATGAGGTCAAGGAAGGAGCAGTGCTTGTATAGCTGTCGCGTATCTATGAAGCATACCTGAATAGATACGATAGAATTACGAATTAAGTATAATTGTGGATTAAATATAACAATGTTCAGAGTAACTATTAAAATTTTTTTAAGATATTTTTACAGAGATGAGCATAAGGAGATATGGTCAACGTGAAAAATGAAGAGAATATCAGAGAGCTTGCCATGGACGTGCTATTAGAGGCAGAAAAGAATGAGATATTTGTAAAAGACGCCTTAAACAGACAGCTGTTTGCTCATCAGTTCTTAAGCAAGCAGGATAGGGCGTTTTTGTCTCGTCTTGTCGAGGGCGTTACGGAATATACTATTAAGCTTGATTACATTATTAATTGCTATAGTAAGACCAAGGTCAATAAATGCAAACCTTTGATCAGAGTTTTGCTGCGCATGGGAGTATACCAGATGTTTTATATGGACAGTGTTCCTGATCAGGCTGCGGTTAACGAGTGCGTCAAGCTTGCAAAGAAAAGAGGATTTGCCAATCTGTCCGGTTTTATTAACGGAGTGTTAAGACAGGTAGGAAGAAATAAGGATAAGATATCTTTTCCTACGGAAGAAGAGGATGCTGTCAATCATCTGTCCATCAAGTATTCGATGCCTGCGTGGATAGTTGAAAAATATATCGAGTGGTTTGGAAAAGAAAAGTCTGCTGCAATTCTTAAGGCATCTCTTGAAGAGAAGGATATAACAATACGTGTCAATGAGAATAAGATATCTAAGGATACACTTGTCAGTAAACTTGGAGAATACGGAATAGATGTTACTCCCGGCATTTATGTTGATGATGCACTGCATCTAAATAAAGTTAACTACGTTAACCGCATACCGGGATTTAATGAAGGAGAATTCTTTATTCAGGATGAAAGCTCTATGCTGGTCTATCACATTTCCGGTGTAGAAGATATGGTGAAAGACAATGTCGTCGAACCGATAAGAATACTTGATCTTTGTGCAGCTCCCGGAGGCAAATCAACACATTTTGCGGAGAAACTTGGAGATAAAGTGCAGATAGAAGCAAGAGATCTTACGGACAGTAAGATAGAAAAGATCAATGAGAATATTGAACGTTTGGGGCTTGATAATATCAGAACGGTTAAGTATGATGCGCTGGTTTCCGATGAAGACAGACGTGAATATGCCGACATTGTATTGGCGGATCTTCCGTGTTCGGGACTTGGAGTGCTTTCGGGAAAGAATGATATCAAGTATCATTTAAGAAGAAAACAATTCCTCGAACTTACCAATCTTCAGAGAAATATATTAAGTAATGCCGCAGAGTATGTTAAGCCGGGTGGAATTCTGATATTTAGTACATGTACTATCAATCCGGCAGAGGATACAGAGAATGCGGAATGGTTCCTGTCACATTTTCCGTTTGAGGGTGAAGCTTTTGATAAGCTTGTTCCTGAGAATTTGAAGGACTTCATGGAAACTCCGTACAGTCTTCAATTACTGCCAGGTTTTGCAGAGTGTGACGGATTCTATATAGCCAGATTCCGTAAGAAATTATAGTTATGTATTAGAAGGCTATAGGTAACTGTGAAGTGACTTTATAGTTACGACTATATCAAGTAAACAGGAGTTAACTTTCAAAGTAATAATAAAGTTGTAATAACAATATATGTTATAGTGTTTGGAGAAAGAGATGGATATTAAATCTTTAACACTTCCCGAACTTACGTATTATATTGTGGGTAAGGGATATCCGAAATTTCGCGCAAAACAGATATATGAATGGTGCCATGTCAAGCTTGTAAGAAGCGTTGATGAGATGACTAATCTGCCTAAGAATATCAGAGATGAAATCAGGGATGATTTCACAACTGTATCTGTTTCTGATAAGTTTGAGTCCCGCATTGACGGAACGATTAAATATGTATTCTGCTTAGAGGATGGCAATGTGATAGAAAGCGTATTCATGCCTTATAAGCATGGATATTCTGTGTGCATCTCATCGCAGGCAGGCTGCAGGATGGGGTGCTCTTTCTGTGCCTCGACACTTCTTGGACTTTCGAGAAATCTTAAAGCATCGGAAATGTTAGATCAAATTTATTATATCGAAAAAGATACGGGGGAGCGGGTGTCTAATGTTGTTGTGATGGGAACAGGAGAGCCTCTTGACAATTATGATAATCTCTGCAGGTTTATTAAGATCATTTCAGATCCCGATGGACTTAATATCAGCCAGAGAAATATTACGGTTTCAAGCTGTGGACTTGTGCCGGAGATTAAAAGACTTGCAGATGAGCATTTTTCTATAACATTTGCATTGTCTCTTCATGCGGCAACGGATGAGAAGAGACAGAAACTGATGCCGATAGCAAAAAAATACAGTATTAATGAAGTGCTTGATGCGTGTAGATATTATTTTGATCAGACGGGCAGGAGAATAACATTTGAGTATTCACTTGTTGCAGGAGAGAATGATTCATTAGAGGATGCAGATAAACTTATAAAACTTCTTAAGGGTTTTCCCTGTCATGTCAATCTGATTCCGGTCAATCAGATCAAGGAGAGAGATTATAAGAGGTCTGACAGAAATAAAGTTGCCGGATTTAAAGAGCGTTTGGAGAAAAACGGAATCAATGCAACAGTAAGAAGAAGCATGGGCAAAGATATAGATGCAGCATGCGGACAGCTTAGGAAAGCATATATTGAAAGAGGTAGCAATCTTTAAGAATTACCCCATAGTAACCGTTTAGTGCAGGACAAAACAATTGTTGTTTTTGTAGGGCTGTTTCATAATCCGTAAGATAAAACTTAATAGATTCCTTTTAAAAGCT
>CAMHMG010000040.1 GCA_946186175.1 uncultured Clostridia bacterium
GAAGAACATCTATCAACGAATAGAAGGAGATAAAATCATGCCAAAAGACAGCCATTTACTATCAACCATACCTGTAGGACCTTTAGGAATTGTAGCAATGGATAGCTGCACAGAGCTTGGAGAGAGAGTAGACTACTATTTGAGGAAATGGAGAGCTGAACGCCAGTTTAACGAAAAATCAACTATCGCCTTTAATGGATACGCAAAAGACTCTTATCTTGTCAAATCTCACTGCCCACGTTTTGCATCCGGAGAAGCCAAAGGAGAGGTATTGGAATCCGTAAGAGGAAAGGACCTCTATCTCATGGTGGATGTAACTAATTACAGTATTGAGTACTCTATGTATGGTAAGAAATGTCCAATGTCACCGGATGATCATTATTCTGATTTGAAAAGAATAATTGCCGCATCCGCAGGCAAGGCCAGACAGATTACAGTTATAATGCCTTTCTTATATGAGAGCAGACAGCATAAAAGAAGCGGACGTGAATCTTTAGACTGTGCTATGGGACTTCAGGAGCTTGCATCTTTAGGTGTTGACAATATTATTACATTTGATGCACACGATCCACGAGTACAAATGGCTATTCCAAGACATGGTTTTGAGAACATACGTCCAACCTATCAGTTTTTAAAAGCTCTGTTGAAATCAACACCGGACTTAGAGCTTTCCAAAGAACATCTGATGGTAATAAGCCCTGACGAGGGAGCCATGAATCGTGCCATATATTTTGCTAACGTTCTTGGAGTTGATGTAGGAATGTTTTATAAGAGACGTGATTACAGCAGGGTTGTCAACGGAAGAAATCCTATTGTTGCTCATGAATTCTTAGGAGATTCCGTAGAAAATAAGGATGTTATCATTATAGACGATATGATCTCTTCAGGAGAGAGCATGTTAGATGTTGCAAGACAGTTAAAGGCCAGAAAGGCTAAACGTGTATTTGCGGTTTCAACCTTCGGTCTGTTCACCAACGGACTTGATGATTTTGATAAAGCCAAAGAAGAGGGTATAATAGAAAAGGTAGTGACAACCAATCTCACCTACCGTACAGATGAATTATTACATCGCGATTGGTACATAACTGCTGACATGAGCAAGTATATTGCTTTGCTTATAGACCACTTGAACCATGATGTTTCAATATCTGACATTCTTGATCCAAATGATCGTATCACCGATCGAATCAATGAATACAGACAGTCACACACAATACGTGAAAACTTCTAACCTATGGTTTGGTTTATCATCTTATATAAAAACACGCATCATTTTTTGATGCGTGTTTTTTAATACTAATTTAATAACTACTTTTATTGACCTTCAACAACCGGAGCATCTGTTGCAGGAGCTTCTGTTTGCGGTGCCTCTGTAGGTGGTGCCTCTGTCTGTGGCGCTTCTGTCTGCGGTGCCTCTGTCTGCGGTGCATCTGTCTGCGGTGCATCTGTAGGTGCTTCTGTATTCTCCTCAGCAGTATAACCTTCTACCTCAGTTGTCTTCTCTTTCTTCTTTTTCTTTTTTTTCTTTTTATCTTTATCCTCTGAGTCTTCTGATTTTGATCTTGTATCCTTCCAATCCTTTGTTGAACGTACCCACTCATAGTCAGGGAAGCCGATATCTTCAAGTCCCTCATTAATTTCTGTCATGAAATTATGCCATATCTTACCCGGATATGTAGAACCCCATAAACCTCTTGTCTGCTGCGGAGTATCGTACCCAACCCAGACACTCGTTGTATAATACGGAGTAAATGCACAGAACCATCCATCTGTATTATTGTCTGTTGTTCCGGTCTTACCGGCACATGACATTCCCGGAATTCCAAGTCCGCTCGCTGTTCCTCCTGTAAACACTCCCTTAAGCATTGAGGTCATCATCCTGCAGGCATTTAATTCATATACCTGTTTAGATTTCACCTTATCCTCTACAATGACATTACCCTGTGCATCCGTAATCTCTCGAATACATGTAGGCTTTCTGAACTCGCCATCGTTCTCGATAGTAGAATAACCTGACGCCATCTCAACAGTTGTGGCACCATATGTCAGACCTCCAAGACATGCCGCCATATTCTGTCTGTCTTCAATGGTAAGATAATTGAAATTCATCTTTAACAGATAATCAGCACCAACCTGAGGAGTAAGCTGCCCAAACAATCTGTATGCAACAACGTTCTTAGATGCAGCAACGGCCTGTGCAAGCGATATCATCCCCGAATATGATCTACCTGAATTTTCCGGCATCTTTGCCTCTTCAAAAGGATTATCATCAACTGTCGTAGATGGTGTGTATCCTCTTTCAAGCTGAGGTGTGTATACGATCAACGGCTTGATCGTGCTACCTGGCTGTCTGGCACTTTGATATGCACGGTTAAGACTGTAGCCCTGAATCTCTTTCTGAGTTCTTCCTCCAACGATAGCAACTACACGTCCTGTTGAATTATCTATACAGGTTGAAGCTCCCTGCAGACGGTATATACCTGTATCAGGATCCTTGTCCTCATCCATTGAAAGCACATCATCAACAGTATCCTGTAAAATCTTCTGTTTCTTGGTATCAATAGTTGTATATATACGATAGCCGCCTGTGTATAGGCTTGCATAATACTCATCGTATGCTTCTCTGTATCTGGCATTATACTCATGCTGCTCATCTATGGTATCGAATTTATATTGGAACTTGAAACCATTAGCTTCCATAAGTGCTTCAGTAGCACAGAAATTAGAAAATGTTTCTATATAATCGTGACTGACCTGTTTCGGTGTTACTAATTCTATATTCTCCTCTAATGCCATCTCAAGCTCAATATCATTGATGTATCCAAGCTCATGCATATCTTTAAGTATCTTATCTCTACGCTCTATAGTATGATCATAATTAGATCTTGGATCATAGTAGCTCGGACTGTTTGGAATTGCACACAGAAATGCTGCCTCAGAAATTGAAACCTCATCAAGATCCTTGTTGAAATATCCTTTAGCTGCAGCTCCTATTCCATAATAACTGTTTGCAAAGAAAATATTGTTAAGATAATACTCTAATATCTGCTGCTTGGTGTACTTCTTTTCCAATTCCCATGCAATAAATATTTCTTTGATTTTTCTTTCCCATTTCAGCTTCTCATCTGTGTTTTCTTCCTTTGTTTCCTTAGTAAGGAATATTCCCCTCGCAAGCTGCTGTGTTATTGTACTTGCACCCTGCGTTGCACTCTTGGTCTGAAAGAGAATATATGAAGCTCTGGCTATACCCTCATAGTCTACACCATTATGTTCATAGAATCTTCTATCCTCTACCGCAACCATAGCCTCTACAAAAGCAGGTGGAATCTCGTCATAGGTCTTATAATATACCTCTTTCTCACCCGTCACTTCACGCAGCTTTTTACCATTTGTGTCATAAACAATAGAGGTCTCATCCTGGCGGAATGTCTCTGGCGTCGAGTCTGCAACAACCTCTATAGCGGCATCTCTGTATTTGATGAAATATTTACCGAATCTCTCATACACATAATATCCGCCTATAACAACCACTAACAGAAAGATTACAAGAAGATAACTTAGAATGATCCTTCTGACTCTTTTTCTCTTCTTACGACGTTCTTTCCTAGCCTGTCTCTTCTTGGCTTTTTCAACATCTTTAGGTGTCTTTTCTTTCTTATCTGATGTTTTATTATCCTGTGTTACTTTGGACTGCTCACTTTTCTTTTGAGTATTCTGGGAAGTATTACTACTCCCCTTTCCTGTAGTAGTCTTTTTGTAATCAGCCATAATTTACCTCATTTCCAGCTTTCCATACATTATTTATAAAGCAATTGAATAGTTAGGAACATTTAACCTGTTGAAAATGTCCTGAATATTAAGATTAGTTGTAAATATAATAATTTGACGATTAAGATATTCACCTATACATGAGAGAGTCTCATATAATCTCTGCTCATCATATGTAACAAAAATATCATCTATTATTATAGGCAACTCCTCAGTTATGATCACATTAGCTATCGACAATCTTAATGCCAAATATATCTGCTCTATTGTGCCGGCACTTAAGTAATCCATACTAATAAATGAATTGCCGCTCTTAACCATAACTCTTAATTGGTCATCTATACGTACTTCAGTATATTTACCCTCTGTAATCTTAGATATGATCTCTGAAACCTGTGCATTAAGCACGCCTCCAAATGAATCATATATTTCTTCAGAAAGTTCCTGTATATTCTTAATTGCAAGATCAATAGCCTGAAGCTCAATAAGATTAGATGCATTCTTAGTCTTAAGATCATTGATCTGCTTCATATATTCTTCCTGTGCGTTCCGTTCTTTAATTATCTCCTCCTGCTTAAGCTTAAGTTCTGAAAGCTTATTAACAACATCCGTTTTTTTAGTATCATCATTATTAGTAGAACTTTCGCTTTGTGCCTCTTTAAAGCCCTGCTCAATCTCAAGTTCTTCTAAGAGCTTATAAAGCTCGCCTCTTCTGACAAACACACGAATTGTGGTAAGTCCCGAAAGCAGAATTCCAAAAATGATTATTCCCATCTTTACCTGCGGAACATTAGTTGGAATCACATATGCGACACCAACAAAAACAGCTGCCAGCAAAAGTGCTAAGAGTAATATAACAAATGCATTGTCTAATACACTCTTCTTGCCCATATTGCGAAGCATGTTGATATCTTTTTCTCTTTTGGTCAGAGGATTTAGCGCTTCTTTTCTCTTCTGTTCTTCCTCTTTGAGCTTCTTCTGTCTCTCTTCTTCCTCTTCGACAGCAGCATTCTTGATAGGAGTAAATTCTAACTTGCCTTCTGATGGATTATTAAGTTCTTCTTCTACCTTCTTATATTCCTCCATCGCAGCATTAAGCTCTCCGTCAAAATCTCTATCAAGCTGCAACTTTGATGTTAATTCTGCTAATTTGGCATCATACTCCTTATCAACGAACTCTTTCCTTTTATTCTTAAGTTCTACTATGGCACCAACAGCATCTATCTCACCGTTCTTTGAAGAAGCCATATTGACAATATAATTATTCAATTTGTCGGCTATCTCTTTATCTGTAGCAGCCTCCTGCTGACCAATACATATAGTATTGATATATGTACTCTTATCTGTATCGATCACCGTCCCGCAAAGGCTGTGATCTTTTTTCAACAGAATTTCTCTTCCCGTATCCAAATTTCTCAAAACAGTTTTCTTTTCATTTTTCGAGAAATTTCTCTCAACTATATATTCACCATCATCTGTGGAGAATTCCATTGAACCGGAATACGCAGAACCGTTAATAGGTCTTCTTTTTTCGTAGTGATCAAATCTTGCTCCGACTCCTCTTGACTTGTCAATTCCATAGATCATATCTATAATAAAGTCCTTAATTGTTGTCTTTCCGGCTTCATTAGCTCCGTATATAATATTAATTCCGGGAGTGAGTGAAATATCTTTTTCATGGAATTTCCCAAAATCCTGTAAATGCAACTTATTAATTCTCATCTTTTCTCCAATCCGTTTCCTACCAACTTCTGTATCTATTCAGCTATGCTTCATAATTCTACCTGAACAGTTACCAACTTCTTAACTATTGCGCGTTTTTTAAAAGAACGTCAAGTCCATAGTTAACAGCCTTCTTATATATCTCATCATTATAATAATTATCAGCTAATTGATTGACAAATCTACCAATAAGATTATCCTGATTATCCTGATATATCATATTGATGTCATATTCATCCCGACTGTCTTCAGTAACGACCTCATAAATATTATATTTGTTTATGAGATTTGTGAAGTCGAAAACATCATGGTTATGGTTATGACCTTTCACAAGAATACGATATATATTATTCTCTCCAAGATTTCTGATCTGCCTGTCAAGAAGATCATTGATCATTGCCGGTGAATGATCCGGTTTAATATTGATCAGCAGATTCATGTATGTACGCTTTGCAACCGGAACGAACTGTGTTTTGACAATTCCGTCATATACCTCTCCGTATATATATCCTCTTGCACCTGTATCGGTGTAATCTATCGGTTCAAGAGATCCACACATGATAACCTGATTTTCTTTAATTATCTCCGGCTTATGGATATGTCCTAAGGCAACATAATCAAAGTTTGTTTCACGAAGAGTCTTCTTGCTGAACGGACAGTGTCTTGCATCTCCTCCATGTGCTAATAAAATATTAAATGCACCCTGTTTGGCGGGTTTGATATGATCGATGATATCTTCCGTATTCTCTTTGCTGTTATATGAGAAACCTGTAACACAGGTATTGATGTCCTTCATAAATACATTACTTATCTTATCAGCAGATAAACATATTGTCTTTGACGAGAACTGATAGGTTGCCATAGGGCTATCCGGTTTCATGTAATCATGATTACCTGCAATTATTATAGTCTTAGTATTAGTCAGCTTAGAAAGCATATAATCCACATCTCTAAGCATTCCTACAGATGGCGGCATATGAAACAAATCACCTGCTATCAACAACAGATCAACCTGTCTGCTCTTTGCATCTTCAATAACCCTAACAAAAGTTTCCTTTATCTCCTGTTCTCTGGCCTCGCTCCACGGTTTCCCCTTATCAGGCTGTATTCCCAGATGAACATCTGCCATGTGAATGAATTTCATGTCTGTACCTGCCTCTTTCAATTACTTAATTCTTATTTAATACTTATTATTTAGCACGCTATAAAGTCATATAGCCTGCTGTTTTACACATAAGACCATACGACTCTATAAATAAATCTTATACATTATAGTAGATTTTACCGATAAAGGCAAATATTTTTATCAAAAACGTTGATTTTAATATTTTTACTGTTACTATTCTCAGTTACAATATAAGCTATGATTAGTGTTCAAACGTGCAAGCACGTTGAGACACTAATCATTACTTATATTGACTGTGAATAGTAACTTTAAACCTTTAACATATTAATAAGTTCTTTCATCTGTTCATCCGTTAAATGTGCGCCTGTAATAAGTGTAGCCAACGCATGTGCCTGATTACCTGCAAAATAACTGTCTGCAAAATGTCTGCTCTTTGCTTTCAAACATTCGTCCTTAGTCTTTACCGAAAAATAATGATATATCCTCGAATCTCTCTCATCAACTGTATAATCCAGTATACCTTTCTGACAAAGACGATTGATAAGAACTCGTATTGTCTTAGGTGACAGGCTTTTGTCTCCCTGCTCCATACCTTTGATTATTTCATGAGATGTCAGACTTTCATTACTTGCCCACACAATCTCCATAACCTGCCATTCTGTCTCACTGGGTGTATGTTGTTGCTCCATTATTCAATCTCCTCTTAATAAAAAACTACAATAAGATATCTAAAACAATTTATTGACCACTTCTATTCCATCATCTATCAGTGCGGCAAAAATCAATTCTTCTGTGCTCCACATCTTGAACATTCATACCATGTATAAGGAAGACCGTCCGCACCCGTTGATGTTTCAGATGTATGTTTGACCCAATCATGACCTTTTGAAGCTATTGTCGTTTTCTCGGTTATACCACAATTAGAGCAGGTACGACTTTTTGATCCGGACTCGGTGCAGGTAGCTTCTTTAATAACATTCCAACCACCCCAGTCATGACCCTTTGCAGCTATCGACTCTTTGTCGATAACTTCACCACAGGAAGTACATCTTCTCTGCCTGCTGCCACTAGCAGTACAGGTAGCCTCCTGAACAATCTCCCAATTCCCGGGGGTATGTGTATGTTCAGTTTTTTTCTCTTCTGTCTTTTTCTCTTCCGTCTTCTTTTCTACAGTCTGAGAACTAACTGTATTTTTTGATGTCTGTGAACTCTGCGTATTCTTATCACTTATCTGAGTGCTCTTTGTATTTTTATTATTCGTCTGCGTACTTTGCGTATTATTATTGCTTGTCTGAGTACTTTGTGTACTCTTATTGTTTGTCTGCGTGCTCTGTGTACTCTTTTCTTTCTCTGAAGCTGTTGATCCTTTGGTATTCTTTGTGCTTTTTGATTCCTGTTTTTTCTTTGACTCTGTTTTATTTTTCTCAGTTTTCTTGTTTTCCGTAGATACCTTTTTCTCAGTTTTATCCTCTGTTTTATCTACGGATTTTTCTTCTGAATCTACCGCTTCCTCAGTCTTCTTGCTTTTCTTAACTTCTTTAGAAATTTTTTCCGGAGCATCTTGTTTTTTCTTATTATTACTGGATTCAATTTCTATATTAATGGCAGCTTCAAGAAGCGCTTTCAGTCTTTCAACACTGTCCTTAGGAAGATTATCATAATCCAATATTCTTTCTACTTCTCCATCATCACCGACAACAAACTCCGAAAACTCATTATTACCTCTGATAAGTGCGCTCTGAGAGATCTTAAATTCTCTCTCAACACCGTTATAGGTTCCGTCAATAGTCTTTAACCTGACTAACACTATTCCTTCTTGGACCTCTAAAAGAGTATAAGTAAGACCGTCACTTCCAATATATACCGTAACTCTGAAGACCGTGCCTCTTACGGACATTGTAGAATTAGGTGTATCGACCTCATATGAATCATCAGTTCCAAGCTTCGACTTTAATTCATTCAACTCCGAACCCTTGTCCAAATATATCTTTATTCTGCTACTCCTTCTATTCTGATCAGCTTCTAATCTAAAATGTGTATTTGCATCGGCATAAACATATTTGTCGTTATCCATACACATCGTCATTGAGGATGCCTCTTTAACACTGACATCATCCCCGCTATAAAGGCGCTCTCCAACATAAGCCTGACCATTGTTACGTTCTCCCACAACCTCCACGTTTCCTTCGACCTGCTTTACAAGGATGCTGCGATATCCGCTGCCCTGCATAAGAACAGCAACAACTATTCCCACAGCAACGACTGTCGCGCCGCCAAATGTAACAATCTTTCCTTTGGTAGTCTTAATAAAATCTCCAATCTTCACATCCTGCTCCTCTCACGAAATCAACAGATCTTAATTAATCTATAATAAACGTATCTTAATATCATTACTTTTCTTCAGATAAGCATTGATAAAGATACTCAACATACTTTCCGTCTATTTTACCATTTTCCGCCATATTGCGCATAATGTCAAATGCTTTTTCTTTCGGTATAGGTTTTTTATATGGTCTGTCGGTTGCAAGAAGTGCATCACAAATGTCTGCCACAGCGAGAATTCTTGAATCCGAGCTTAGTTCATCCGCAGTCAGCCCATTAGGATATCCCTTACCGTCTAAACATTCATGATGTTCTCCTGCCCATTTGGGAGAATTGATAAATGATCTGTTAAAATATACTTTATCAAGTATTCTTTTCGTGATACTGACATGGCTCTCCATTATCTTGCGTTCCGCATCCGAGAGTGTTCCTTTGACTATCCTCAAATTTGTTTTCTCTTCATCAGTGAAAAAAGCTTCCCCTTCAAATTCATAAGCCAGCACCTTTTCAATCTGACTTCTTGTCTCTTCATCCAAAAATCCCGCTGCATTGACCTTCTCAACCAGTTCAGCTGCTTCATCAAGCTTAGAAACAACCTTCCGGTACTCTTTCTCATCAGAGCTTTTTTCTAACATTTTGATCCTGGCCTTAAGTCTGATAAGCTCAAAACGCATTGCTATATCCTTTTCTTTTCCGTCAAGCCTTGTAGCCTTATTCATTACAGAAAGCGGAACTGCCATCTTACCTATATCATGCAGATATGCTGCCATAATCAACTGTTCTTTTCTATTATGCGAGAAATGTTCCTTCTCCTTATGCTTAGAATGCATGAGATTAATGCGGTCAACTATCATACCGCAATACTTTGCAACATTTCTCGTATGACTTGCATTGTACGGAGTCCTCTCGTCGATTGCCGCAGCCATTGCTTCCGTGAAGGACCACATTTGCTTCTTTAACTCTTTGTGGTAGTTGTCCACAACAAAAAATACATCCATAATTAACAATATTAAAAAAATATATATACATGGGATGTAGAATCCCAAGCCTGCTACTATTTTCCCAAGTAATATGTAGACTGCTGCTAAACAGGCTGTACCTGCCGTCCTTGAAGTCAGACTCCATTGTGCAGTAAGTGAAAAATATAATATAAGAATAAATGCGGTGATAAAAGCCGTAAGAAGCTTATTAACCAAGACAACGGTTTTCCCCTGAAGATATGCCTGAATAATATTGGCATGTATTTCCACGCCATACATAGTGTTGCCTCGATCAGAGGCCGGTTGATAGGAATCCTGGAATCCCGGTGCATATGCGCCAACAAGAACGATCGCATCTTTAAACGCTTGCGGCGGCAACTTGCCATCTAATACTGCTTTCAAAGAAACCTTAGAGAATTCTCCGGCTTCACCGGAATATAAGAATTGAAACTGTCCATTAGAATTAGTCTTAGGAGTGATCGGCCGCTTGCCTTCCGACTCCATATAATTTTTATACACTGCATAGGCAAAGCTGTCATGAAGACCCGAAATACTGTTGACTTCCTCAGGGATCTTAACAGTATTCATCGCATATCTGACGTATCCATCACTTGCTATACATTCATTGGTAAAGCCGGGAACAACAACATTAGCAAGCTCTTCAAAAGGCATCTCAACATTTTCTATGTAATCTTTATTATAGAAAAGTGTGCCATCGCTGTCCTTCTGCGTTCTTCCCCGATACACTATATTCGTTCCCGCAACAACATTACTTCCAGCTGCCTTAACTGCTTCTACCAGCTTGTTATCGTTAATGTCATCATAATTATCCGTAAAAAGAATGTCCAAGCCAACCGTCTTAGGACAATTATCGGGATCCTCATACAACTTATCGATAAGCTCCGCCGTCTTCTGTCTCGACCACAGGTTAAAATTACCATACTCCGATAATGTTTCTTCATCTATTCCCACTATCACGATCCTGCTGTCAGTACCTGATAATTTGGTGTATAGATGATCCGTAATAAATGCATCCGCACTGTATAGCGGATTGAAAAATATCAGTAATGCAGTTATTACCACAATCCCTATTATAAATAACCTGTCAATCGTACTTTTCATATAATATTATCCCTCCGCCATCCTATCGGGTGATTGCGAAACTCTATAATTTTTGAGTTGTGCATATTTTATTGAGTTTCGCAATTGACTACGATAAGATATTTCATTGCAGATAAGTCATAGGATCAACTGCTTCGCCATTAATTCTGATTTCAAAATGAAGATGTGGCCCCGTACTTCTTCCGGTATTACCTGAAAGCGCCACCTGATCCCCCTGGTCAACATACTGGCCTACACTTACCAATACCTGACTTAAGTGACCGTACCTTGTTGATACTCCGTCACCGTGATCAATGATCACGCAGTTACCGTATCCGCCGACCCAGCCTGCGGTAACAACCTGTCCACCACGCGATGCGCGGACCGTAGTTCCCTGTGGGACTCCCACATCCGTACCTGCGTGAAGTCTTCCCCAACGATATCCAAAATTAGAGGTAATATTCCAATTGGTGACCGGATACATATATGTCGGTTTTGACTTCGTTCCTCTAAGAACGACCTGTGCAACTGCGGAAACCTCAACAACTTCATCAACGTGCTTTCTGTCACTTTCAAGATCACCCTTATATGTAACGAGATCCGTAACAGTATGTATTCCCGGCGAGCCCTCCTGAACAACAGAAGTTTCTCCGATAAACATATCTGCATCATCCTGATATTCCACATCAGCATAAAATTTCTCAGTATATGTCTCCTGCTTTTCAATCATAACCTCTATAGGCGGAGTCGGAACTAAAATATTCAAACGATCATCATAATATATGTCATCATCATCTTCTATTCCTTCATTTAGTTCCTTAATCTTGTCCTCTGAAATACCAACTTTTTCCGCTATGATAGACAGACAATCTCCCGGAACCACTACATATACACCCTCTTCATCTACAGGGGTTGTCACATCATTATAAACCGTATCTTTATCCTTGATCTCTGAACTATTAACATAGGTTTCAGCAACATATATTCTATCTGAAAAGCCTACGTATTTGACTCCGTCCTCAGAGCTTAGTCTGGCTTCCGCTTCCACTACAGCCGGATCAGCTTCGTCAACGGTAAGTTCTGTCGAAGCCTCCTCTTCATTATCTCCTTCTGCGCTGTCAGCCTCATTATTATCAGACGAATCCTTCTCACCGGAAGCCTCTTCGTCATTTGCCGACTCCTCGCCTGTCTCTTCAGGCTCAGAACCTGTAAGCATTGTTCTTGTATACTCAGGAATACTAACCTCAGAAGTAGTTTTTGATGCTTCTGTCGCCGCTTCCGTCGTAACCCCTGCAGGTATTTCGGACGACTCTTCTTCTGAGGTTCCGTCAATTGTTTCTTCCTTATTCTCAATCTTATCGGGAACATTTCTTTCAACGTCATCGAGTTTTTCGTTGATCTCAACCTCATACATTGCTACATTCTTACTCTCCGGCTGTTTAAGGCATACCCTGAAATCATCATTCGTATCATATGCACTCTGAACCTTCTCAAGTACCGAAATTACGTCATCGAATTTCTCCATTGTAACAATATAATCATCTATACGCATAGTATAGGCAAGTTTCTTGTCATCGCGAGCGCCTGCTGTCAACCTTGCTGTTATTGCATCAACAAGCTCCTGCTCCTTCATGGTCTTATTGTTTTTAAGCAATTCTTTATCTGCGGGATCATCTTTATTAACCTGTTCATATGTAACATCGACCCATAAAGGCTTGATACCATCAGCATTATAGGCAAGTCTGGCCTGTTTAAATGCCGTATCACCTTCGGACTGATTCTTAGCGATCGCAACTACATCTCCGTTAATAATCACCTTAACTCTCTCTCCCGGAGCAAAACTACTTGCTATCGTATCAATATAATCTTCTAACTTCTCCTTGACACTCTGCCTGTTTCCATATTCAGAGTTTTCATTATCTCTTATCAAATCTGCAATTCCCGGAGCAATCAGCATACCTATGGCAATTCCAATGATTGCCGACTTAAAATACCCCCACTGAGCCCGGGTCTTAAACTTTATCTTCCTCAACTTACTTCCTCATTTCTACTAAGATATGCCTGCCATAAATAAATAATACGTATCTAAAAATATACATTTTCTTAAGCATCTTGCAGTAAATGCAAGATGCTGCCTAAACAATTACAATAATATCATTATGCATTTCTGACCTTTGTCGCAGCAGGCTTCTTAACGGAATATCCAAACGATCCGAGTTTTCTTCCAAGTTCATAATACACACCATGTGAATAAGCCACAAGTCCTGTATCCTCAAGATGAAAAGCACCCTTTTCATCCATATACTCTTCAGAAATCAGTACATTAACAACCTCAGCAATAAACATATCATGGCTACCAAGTTCAATCACCTGTTTAACCCTACATTCAATGTTAACAGGGCTTTCCATAATGATCGGCGCATTGACTACTTCAGCCTCACCCTTTGTAAGATGCGCCGATTCAAATTTGTTCTCGTCACGACCGCTTCTCACACCACAATAATCAGTTGCCCTTACAAGCTTATCCGTAGTGAGATTGACTACAAAGACTCCGCTTTCCTTGATCATGTTATACGAATATCTTTCTTTTCTTACTGATATCGAAAGCATTGCCGGATCTGAACAGATCGTTCCTGCCCACGCCACCGTAAAAACATTATCATTACCTTCATTATCCCTGCAGCTTATCATAACTGCCGGAACAGGGTATAACATATTGCCGGGTTTCCATGATTGTTTGCTCATATATATAATCCTCCATTACTTTGTAATTCCCACAACTCTTTAAACAGACAGACTCCGCTGATTTTTCAGATAACTAAACGCTCATGTTTGTTAATACACAAAGGTGTTAATTATTCACACAAGCATGAAATTATCACTTTTTTTACTATGCCATTTTACTATGATAAAGAAGCCTTGTAAAGATTAAATAAATGTTAATAATTGCATTAATTTTAAAAAACAACTTGCATATCCTAATATCATGATATATTATATATGCAACGTCACATAGTTTTTAATACTACTTGACAGAGCGTTGCAATCGAGCTTCTTTGACTTTAATAATACATTAGGTTAAGGGAATTATTCTATTATACTTGAAAGGTCGTGAATATATGAATACAAATAAAGTTAATGACCAGACTCCTTGGGCTTTCAAGGTAAAAGATCCAGGAAGTGCCTTAACTCACTTTGCAGCCATGATAGGTTCTATTATCGCTGCTGCTCCACTTATTATCAAGGCTTACCACGGCAGTAACCGTTCGTACCTAAGTGCATTTATCATCTTTATATTAAGCATGATAGCTTTATATTCAGCAAGCACAATATATCATACCTTTGACATATCTGATAAAGTCAATCGCATACTCAGAAAGATTGATCATGCTATGATATTCGTTCTTATCGCAGGTTCATACACTCCGATATGCCTCATCGTACTTCCTAAAAATATCGGTCTTCCACTGCTTGCAACCGTCTGGGCTATCACAGTTGTAGGCACGATATTCAAAATTTGCTGGATAACTTGCCCTCACTGGGTTTCTTCCGTACTATACATTGGAATGGGATGGCTGGTAGTCTTTGCTTTCTCATCTATCATGGCTAACCTTTCCAAAAGCGCATTTCTATGGCTGCTTATAGGAGGTATAATATATACAGTCGGAGGAATAATATATGCTCTTAAGATACCGGTTTTTAAGAAACATCATTGGAAGAATTTTGGTAACCATGAGCTTTTTCACTGCTTTGTAATGGTTGGAAGTCTTTGTCATTTTATTATGGTGTACTATTATCTGGCATAGTTTGACACAAGTACCAAAAGATACTAACACGCATATCACAATATTTCAGTTTTTACTCCACAAATAACAATAAGCCTGGGTTCTGGCCGCAAAATACTCCTTTTGCAACAGTTCCCGGACTTCTTTTTTTGTATACCAGGAAGCATATATCTCTTCCACAGTTGAAGTACTAGGTGTAAATGTTCCCGCTGCCACACCTACAACACAAATATTTTTTTCATTAGAAAATCCTATTGCACTGAAACTTTCCGGTATAACATCATCAATTTTAATTATATCAAGTCCGGTTTCCTCCTTAAGCTCGCGCCTTGCGCTGGTCTCATAATCCTCACCGGGATCTATAAGCCCTGCAGGAAAATTAATAACAAAATCTCCACACGCCATACGATATTCCTTGTTAAGCAATAGTTTTTCTCCTGTCTCATCATGCATGATAATCACCACAGAATCAGCCGGATGATGTGTCAGTTCTTCTCTTGTTAAAAGATTAGGATTTCTGCTTATCATTTCATATATCTTTTCCTTATGATCCACAGTTTCATATGTAATATCATATCTGGTAATGAACTTCCCCTGATCTAATTTCTTAATTCCCTTAAATTCCAATTTATATCACCCTTTCTTAATATGTATTTGCTAACCTACAATATATTTGTAAATGAGTTTCGCAATTACATATCTTTCTTAAGTTTTTCTTTATTAACTTCACAAACTCTAAAATATTTGAACACCGTTTTTTCACAATTATCTAATATATTATGTATTGTAAATACTTTTCATATCGAGTGCATTGATTATACGTTATGTGTGTAATCAATGTTTACTCCTCCCCCCTCCCCCTTAGACGAGAAGCGAAGGTAATCATACCTTCGCTTCTCTTTTATCATTTGATGTCAGAATATGATATAAGTGTCAAAAGTCATAACTGCTTTGTGCTTGCACAAAAAGCAGTTTGACTTAATGGTCTTCGCTCCGCTACGTCTACATTCCATTTCGGTCGGTTCAGAACCAATGTCCACCGGACATTGTGAACCCGTGCAGAGCGAATG
>CAMHMG010000041.1 GCA_946186175.1 uncultured Clostridia bacterium
CCAATTTTGCCCATACAATGTACCCCTCCTGATAGTAATTTGTCGTTTGTATTTATGAATTTATATAAAAACACAAAAAATATGTGTTTTTTATATCATTTATTGTGAAATATTCATAGTATATTTTCCCATTTTTTGAAATTATTTTAGAAATATAAGTGAAAAGTGGTTTTTGACAGTCATATCATAATATTTGATCTCAAGTATGTTTTTAAGATTTGGAAATAAATATTCTGTGTGTTATACTTAAAAACAGTCAAGACTCGATTGCGAGTCTGGGGCACCGGATTCGGGTCTGTTTTAGCAGACATATACTTATCAGTCTTAAGTTAAAATATGGAGTATGATCATGGCAGATAATTTGAAAAATATAAATAATAAAAATATAATTGTCGCGGTTGATGTGGGAACTACAACAATAGGTGTATCTTGTTTAGATTCAGATAAAAGATCGGTGATTACCGAGTTTTCATTTTCAAATCCGCAGAAGATATATGGCGCAGATGTTATTACAAGGATAAAGTACTGTTTAGATGTAACTTCTGCAGAAAGCCTAATGTCTGATATGCTTTTAATGAAGCTTAATGAAGAACTTAAGAAAGCACTGGTTGATGATTATAACAAAATTACATCACTGTGTTACAGCGGTAATACCACTATGTTTCATATTCTAAGAAGATTGCCGGTAGAAGGGCTTTCTGCTTCACCTTTTAGACCGGTTACTCTGGATTACTTTGAGTGTAATGTCAGTCATAATAATTATACTAATGAATCTATTACTAATATTAATGCCAATAATACTAATAAATCTATTGATCATACTAATGCCAATAATACTAATGCTAATGGTCTATTAAATGATAGCAATGTGATCAAGAATACTTCTCCCTTTATGATCAAGGAATATTTTCTTCCCGGATTATCCGCATTTGTCGGTGCTGATATATTATCAGGCGCAGTATATCTTGATATGGGCAGTAATGAGAAATATGACCTTTTGGTCGACCTTGGAACAAACGGTGAAATGCTGCTGTTAAATAATAAATGCGGTTATGCTACATCAACAGCGTGTGGACCTGTATTTGATCACGGAATAAATGGAGCAGTTTATGGAAGTGACTGCATCAATGCCATTGCAAATTGTATTAAGAGAGGACTGATTGATGGAACAGGTCTTATAAGTGAAATGTTTTTTGAAAAAGGGATTATGATCAATAATGAATTGATTATCAAACAGGAACAGGTAAGGCGATTTCAGATGGCAAAGGCAGCCATATATGCCGGAATAATATGCCTGATGAACAAAGCAGGAATTAAATGTGATGATATTGAGACGGTGTATGTAAGCGGCGGACTTGGGTTTTACATGGATATCAAAGATGCATTTACCACAAAATTATTGCCAAAGCAGTTGGACGGAAAGATCAAGGTTTCCGGCAATACTTCACTTGAGGGTGCCAAAAAATATCTGCTTTCATATGAGAGAGATGTTATATTAGAAAAATTTGAAGATATCAGGAGAAAAACAAAGGCTTTCGAACTTGCGGATTATCCTGATTTTCAGGATATTTATATTAGCTCGATGAATTTCTGATCCCTATGAATCTTACAGTAAACAGAACAGCACTTGGTGAAGTAAGCTCATCTGTCTGAACAGTTACAATAATATTACAGATATCTATTGAAAGAATAATACTAGATATGGTATAATAAGCGGGTTTTAGGAACATTATATGCTGATTCTTAAAACCCAATTATTATTTTAGTGAAAGGTTTATGTTATATGGCTGACAAGAAAGACAACAAGGGAAAACGAAAAAACAATATTAAATCTTCCGGTAATAGGATGAAGGCATCAAGTCTTATAGCGGCATTTATTATCTCTGCTATATGGTTGATGATCAATTATTATATCTATTATCCTGCAATTAATATTCAGAGTCCGGAATTCTGGGAGTGGCTGACATTTCACTCTGTTATTATTACGATTGTATTTATTATCTGTGGAATAATAGGAAGACGCAACAGGAATGAAAAGTTTATTGCAGAATTCAGAAACAATATCGAATTCTTTTTTAAGGGTAGGGGAAGGCTTCAGATAATTTCATTATTCCTTATTCCGATATTTTGTGTTCTGGTTATTGTGTTTGGTAATATCGCGGGAGCACCAATATTTAATGCAAAGAGATATGCGAATCTGCTAAAGGTTGAAAACAGAGAATTTGTCAATGATATTCCCGAATCCGAGAATGTTGATAATATCGCTCTTATGGATACTAACAGTGCAAGAATATTTGGAGACAGAAAAATAGGTTCTTTATCGGATGTGGTAAGTCAGTTTGAAGTTGAGAATGCTTATACTCAGATCAATATTGATAACAAGCCGATGAAGGTCGCTAATCTAAGGTATGCTGACTTCTTTAAGTATTTGAGTAACAGGAATGAGGGAATTCCTGGATATGTAACAGTTAATCCGGTAGATTCCACTGCAAAATATATCAAGCTTGACAAGGGGATGAAGTACGTTCCGTCAGGATATTTCAATGATAAGATAATGCGTCATGTTCAGATGAATAATCCTACCAGAATTTTTGAGGGTTGTTATTTTGAAGTCAAAGACGATGGAACACCTTGTTATATATGTCCTGTTTTACATGCGAGAGTCGGTCTTTTTGGTGGAATGGATGTAAAGGGTGCAGTTATATGTGATCCTGTTTCGGGTGATATGGAGTACTATGCTGTGGAAGATATTCCAACCTGGGTAGACAGAGTTTATGACGGCGAACTGCTTACAAGAAAGTACAATTGGCATGGATTATTTGGCAATGGATACTGGAATAGTATCATCGGACAAAAGGGCTGTGTTCAGACGACCAATGATTACGGATATAAGACTATTGAAGATGATGTATGGATCTACACAGGAGTGACTTCTGTTACGGGGGATGCGTCTAACATTGGATTTGTCATGATCAATCAGAGAACTTCAGAAGCAAGATATTATTCCATATCAGGTGCAGAGGAGTATTCTGCCATGTCTTCGGCCGAGGGTGCGGTTCAGGAGAAGAAGTATACGGCTTCTTTCCCAAGTCTTATCAATGTGTATGGTACACCGACATACATTATGGTCTTGGTTGATAACGGCGGACTTGTCAAAATGTATGCAATGGTCAATGTAGAACAGTACAATCTGGTTGCAACAGGAGATACGCAGACAGAAGTTTTTGCCAAGTATAGGAAACTTCTTAAGAGTGAAGGAATCAAAAATACAGGTTCATCTGGTGAAAGTGATGAAGATTTAGATGATGATAATTCTGTCGCTGAAACTACATTTAATGTAAAAGATATGCAATATGTTACCACCGGTGGAGAAACCTACGTTTATATCAAGGACGATAAAGGCAATGTATATAAGCAGTTGTTTGCCGATGATGAGAATATTATATTTGTTTCCGTAGGTGATAATATCAAATTGACTTATAAGAAGTCTGACGACAGTGATATTATGCAGATCATAGATGTTGAAAGCAGATAAGGATAATATACAAAATGCGAAACTCAGATTCAAATTTCAATGAGTTTCGCAATTACCTAAGATATTATGTATAGAAAGAGGTGTAACGAAAGAGACAATGAGATTATGCAGTTTGTATAGTGGCAGCAGCGGCAACTGTATATATGTGGGCTCAGATAATACCGGTCTTTTGGTAGATGTCGGTGTAAGCATGAAAAAAGTGGTTACTGCTCTTAATGAAATGGATGTTAAGCCTGAAGAGATCAAAGGAATACTCATAACACATGAACATTCAGATCATATTCAGGGACTTGGAGTTTTTCTTCGTAAATATGGTGTTCCTGTATATGGTACTGCAAAGACCTTAGAGGCAGTCAGCAGATATAAGGGACTTGGCAAGGTAGATTATTCATTATTTCATGGCATTGAGCCGGAGAAAAGCTTTGCGATCGAAGATCTGTGGGTAAAGCCTATAAGTATATGGCATGATGCAGTGGATCCTGTTTGTTATACTGTAATGGAAGGAAACAAGAAGGTATCAATTGCAACTGATATGGGTGATTATGACAGTCATATCGTTGATTCACTTTCAGGCTCAGACGCTATGCTTATTGAGGCTAACCATGATATCAGAATGTTAGAGGTTGGACCTTATCCCTATGAGCTTAAGAAGAGAATACTCGGACGATATGGACATCTATGTAATGAAAAGGGTGGACAGCTCATCAGAGAATTGTTAAATGATCATATTAAAGGAATATATCTTGGTCATTTGTCTAAGGAGAATAATTATCCGGAGCTTGCATATGAATCTGTCAAAAGTGAACTTTTCGGTAATCCCTACAGTAATGATGTAAGAGATTTCAATATGATGGTTGCTGACAGATTTGGAAGATCACCGGTAATTGAGTGTTGATGTTATAACATTTAAGTAAACAGAACAGTACTAAGGCTCAGTAGAACAGCACTAAGGTTTTGCTGCGCTCCTTAAGGAACGCAACAAAACCAAGTGCATCATGTATACATGAAAGTAATAGTAAAATAATAATAGAGGAGATACATATCATGAACAAAACAGTAATTTCAGTAGTAGGTAAGGACAAAGTAGGAATCATTTTCAACGTATGCAAATATCTTGCAGGCAATCAGATCAATATATTAGATATTGCACAGACTATAGTTTCTGATTGGTTCAATATGATAATGATCGTTAATATTCAGGATTCAGGAAAGGATTTTGCTACTATTGCTGATGAACTTAAGCAGATCGGTGATGAGATTGGAGTTAATATTACACTTCAGCAGGAAGAAATCTTTGATATGATGCACAGACTGTAAGAAGTTATGTAACATAGAACACATTATAATATAGAATATTATACAATAAAAAAATACAATATATTATAATTAATACATTAAACGGTATTTTTAATGGAATAGATGTCAATAATATTTATGACGTTCAATAATATAATGACTAATGGAGGATAACAATGATTAATATAAATGAAGTCATGGAGACCAATGCCATGATACGAGAGGAAAATCTTGATGTGCGCACTATTACAATGGGTATTTCTTTATTGGACTGCATATCGGATGATCTGAAATCAACAGTTGATAAAGTATATGAGAAGATAACAACATCAGCTAAGGATCTTGTCAAAGTCGGAAGAGAGCTTGAGATGGAATATGGCATTCCGATTGTCAATAAGAGGATATCGCTTACCCCGATTGCAATGATTGGAAGCTCATGCTGTAAGTCATCAGATGATTATGTTGAGCTTGCCAAGACCCTTGATGAGGCGGCTAAGAAGGTGGGAGTCAATTTCATAGGTGGATATTCGGCTAATGTTGCAAAGGGAATGACACCATATGATGAAATGCTCATAAGATCAATTCCTAAGGCTTTGAATGAAACAGAATTTGTATGTAGTAGTGTTAATGTGGGTTCTACTAAGACCGGTATTAATATGGATGCGGTCAAACTTATCGGAGAGATTGTTAAAGAGAGCGCAGAACTTACTGCTGACAGAGATTGTATTGGACCTGCTAAGTTTGTGGTGTTCTGTAATGCGCCGGATGATAATCCGTTTATGGCGGGCGCTTTTCATGGCGTGACTGAGGCTGACAGAATTATTAATGTCGGAGTATCCGGTCCGGGTGTTGTAAAGCGTGCGTTAGAGGCAGTTCGCGGTGAGAATTTTGAAGTGCTCTGTGAGACTATCAAAAAGACAGCGTTTAAGGTTACCAGAGTCGGTCAGCTTGTTGCAAAGGAAGCCTCTAAGAGACTTGGTGTACCATTTGGAATAATCGATCTTTCTCTTGCTCCGACTCCTGCGGTTGGTGATTCTGTAGGTGAGATATTAGAGGAGATTGGGCTTGAATATGCTGGAGCTCCGGGTACAACGGCTGCACTTGCGCTATTAAATGATCAGGTTAAGAAAGGCGGAGTTATGGCTTCTTCATATGTTGGCGGACTTTCAGGAGCATTTATTCCTGTATCCGAAGACCAGAGGATGATTGATGCTGCGACAGAAGGTGCACTTACTCTTGAGAAGTTAGAAGCGATGACTTGTGTTTGCTCGGTAGGGCTTGATATGATAGCGATTCCGGGTGATACTAAGGCGACAACTATTTCGGGAATAATCGCTGATGAGATGGCTATTGGAATGGTCAATCAGAAGACAACAGCAGTTAGAATTATACCGGCAGTTGGCAAGAAGGCGGGCGAGACACTTAACTTTGGTGGACTTCTTGGATATGCGCCGATAATGAAGGTTAACGAATATAGCTGTGATGCATTTATAAACAGAGGGGGAAGAATACCGGCACCGATTCATAGCTTTAAAAACTAGGGGGGAGATGAATTTGTTGTAATACTTGAGGGTATAGCTGTTTATTATTTTTTTAAGGGTATGATATCATGATCTCATACCCTTTTGTTCTATATAAAGTATTAAAAAGCATATAAATGTAATAATAATTTATGTGTGTGGAGTGCTTGATTTGGAGGAAAAATATAGTGAAATAAGAGATTATCTGCGTAAACAACACAGTGAAAATAGGAATGAAGTAAGATCAAGATATCGTTCGAACGGGTATATGTATCATTATGATGAAGATGAATATTCCAATGATTATAATGAAAAACAAAAAAACAGAAATAAAACCGGTTCAAATTTCATTTTTTTCTGCAAGATAGTTGCTTTTCTTGTAGCAGTTTTGACTTTTTCATGTTATATTTATGGGGAGCAAAATTTAAAAAGGCTTTGATATGGCAGTTTCTGAAACAAAAGAATATCTATTGCGATTAGAGAATGATAATGAGGTTGTAAGAGAAACCATGGCCGGTGTCAGAAGCACATGGCACAAAGTCAAGGATTATGCAGAAGAATATATGCAGGAATAAGATATATATGAATTAAGATGATAAATAGTTTGTATCTGTTTGGATTGATAGCATTTTTGTTAATTATGGAGGAACTTAAACAATAACAAACTGTAATTTCAACATATATCATAGGAATGGTAACAGTAGAAATTATAAAAAGAGTGGAGATTATATGAGCAGATTAGCACTTTCAGATGAGATTTTAATGGGTATAGAAAAGCCCGCAAGATACATCGGTAATGAATTTAATATGGTTAGAAAAAATCCGGATGAGGTTGATATCCGGTTTTGTATGTGTTTTCCTGACGTATATGAGATTGGAATGAGTCATCTTGGTATTCAGATATTATATGACACCTTCAATCGTCGAGAGGACGTATATTGTGAACGTGTTTATTCACCATGGCCGGATCTTGATAAGGTTATGAGAGTGAAGGATATTCCTTTGTTTTCTTTAGAGACACAATCGCCGGTTAAGGATTTTGATTTTCTTGGAATAACTCTTCAATATGAAATGTGTTATACAAATATTCTGCAGGTGTTAGAACTATCACAGATTCCTATATATGCTAATGAACGTGATATGGATGCTCCTATTGTAATAGGTGGTGGACCGTGCAGCTATAATCCTGAACCGATAGCTGATTTCTTTGATGCGTTTTACATTGGAGAAGGTGAGACGAGATATGATGAAGTTTTTGAATGCTATAAGAGGATGAAAACTTCCGGGTGTAGTCGAGAAGAATTATTACACGAGCTTTCTAAAATTCCCGGAATATATGTACCGTCAATGTATAAATGTACATATAATGATGATGGTACACTTGCGTTGTTTGAACCTATACATGATGATGTGCCGAAAACCGTAACAAAAGAGGTCGTTATGGATTTCAATGATGTACATTATCCTGAAAAGCCGCTTGTACCATTTATTCAGGTCACACAGGACAGGGTGACCTTAGAGATAATGCGCGGCTGTATAAGGGGCTGCAGATTCTGTCAGGCGGGGATGATATATAGACCCACAAGACAGAAGGATGTTAAGTTAATAGAAGATTATGCTCTCAAGATGATAAGTTCCACAGGTCATGAGGAGATATCCTTAAGCTCATTAAGTTCTTCTGATTATGGATGCCTTAAGGAATTTACATATTTTCTTATTGAGGAGATGGGGAATCAGCATGTTAACATTTCTCTGCCGTCACTTCGAATAGATGCATTTTCGCTTGATGTGATGAAGAAGGTACAGGATATTAAGAAGAGTTCGCTTACCTTTGCGCCTGAGGCGGGAACTCAGAGACTGCGTGATGTTATCAACAAAGGTCTTACTGAAGAAGTGATATTAAATGGTGCGATGCAGGCATTTTACGGAGGCTGGAACAAAGTGAAATTCTATTTCATGCTTGGACTTCCGACTGAGACTATGGAGGATGCAGAGGGCATTCCTGCATTGTGTGAGAGAGTAGCAAAGGCTTACTATGATATACCGAAAGATCAGCGTAACGGAAAGATATCTATTACAGCTTCCTCTTCATTTTTCGTACCGAAACCATTTACTCCGTTTCAGTGGGCCGCGATGCTTGACCCTGAGACATATATTGAGAGGGCGCATCATGTCAAAGATACCTTCAGACAACAGTTAAATGCCAGATCTCTTCGGTACACCTATCATGAATCATATGTTTCTGTTTTGGAGGGTGTGTTTGCAAGAGGTGACAGAAGACTTTCTAAAGTAATATATGACGCATACAAAAGCGGCTGTATATTTGATGCCTGGACGGACTTCTTCGACAATGATAAATGGATGGAAGCATTTGAAAAGAACGGTATTGTCAAAGAATTCTACACCACAAGGGAACGCAGCGAGGACGAGCTGTTTCCTTGGGATTTCATTGATATAGGAGTAACAAAGAATTTCCTGTTATCTGAGTGGAAGAAGGCAAAGCAAGAAATTGTCACGCCTAACTGCCGCGAGAAATGTTCCGGCTGCGGCGCTGCTAAGTTCGGTGGTGGGGTGTGTTTTGAAAGACAGAAGAAAGATTGATGGATGTAACTGTTTATAATATTGAGTTGTTTAGAAATTAATCATGGATAAATTTCAGAGGAGAATAGAAAAGTGAGTGAAGAAACATACAAAATCAGAATCAAATATGTTAAGTCAGGCGTACTTAAATATATTGGACATCTTGATCTGATGCGTTTCTTTCAGAAAGCATTTAAGAGAGCCGGAGTTGATGTTGCTTATTCGCAGGGATTTTCCCCACATCAACTAATGTCATTTGCCGCACCGCTTGCACTTGGAGTTACGAGTGAGGGCGAGTACTTTGATGCGCAGATGAACAGCCTTGTTTCATCCGAAGAGTATGTTCGCATATTAAACGAGCAGATGGTGGACGGCGTATATGTGAAGAATGTGATACTGCTTCCTGAGAAAGCTAAGAAAGCTATGTCTATTGTTGCAGCGTCAGATTATATTGTTTCATTTAAGGACGATGATGATCTTAATTACCAATTTGTGCGAGACTTGAATGATATAGATAATAAGGAATCACAAAAAAAGTCTGATTATAATAAGATTATTGCAGTAGTTCCGCAGTTACTTAAGAAGGATGCTATAGAGGTTTTCCGTAAAACCAAGAAAAACGAAAAGGTTGAAGATATCAAGAAAGGAATATATAAGTTAGAATTAAGAGAAGACAAGATATATATGTTCCTTGCAACAGGCAGTGAATATAACTTAAAACCTGAATCTGTAATAGAAGCTTTGTGCAACGAGGCAGGTGTTCCTTATAATAAATTTGATTATCAGATACATCGTATTGAGACATATTATAAGAATGAGAAAGGACAGCTCGCATCATTATTAGAGACAGGTACTAAAATAACAGATCCCATGCATAACTGATCAACAAGTTACGTATGGGATTTTGTTACTATTCGCAGTAACGATTTTTTGTTACTATTCACAGTAACTCCACATTTACAAGCCACAAACCATCTGCTAAAGCATATGTCGCAACTGAAGTTGCTTCTGTTTGTGGCTGTCTGTGGAGTTGCTGCTTCTCAGTTACAATATAAGCTATTATTAGTGTTCAATCATGCAAGCACGTTGAGACACTAATAATAACTTATATTAACTGTGAATAGTAACTTTTTGTTTTCATTTTATCATATTTCGCTCTTGCAATAAAACATTAAAAGTAATAGAATATATATTGGCTATAATTTGGTTTGCGATAGCAGACCTGTCAATAAATAAACAAATGGAGGGCTAGAAATGAGCAGTAAAACATTGTTGTCAGCAAGTGATAGAATTGCTTCATTACTTGATGACTCAAGCTTTGTTGAAGTTGGTGCTTATGTTACATCGAGAAGTACAGACTTTAACATGAACGATCAGGATACGCCTAAAGATGGTGTAATTACCGGCTATGGTACGATCGAGGGAAGACTTGTCTTTGTGTACAGCCAGGATTCTAAGGTTTTGGGCGGATCAATTGGCGAGATGCATGCAAAGAAGATTTCCGGTATTTATGATATGGCACTTAAGATGGGTGCGCCGGTTATTGGTCTTATTGATTGCGCCGGACTTAGATTACAGGAGGCTACAGATTCACTTAATGCATTTGGTAATATTTTTGCAAAGCAGGCAGTAGCGTCCGGTGTTATACCTCAGATTACCGGAGTATTCGGTGTTTGTGGTGGTGGTAGTGCATTTATTCCTGCATTATCCGATATTACATTTATGGTTAAGGACAATGCAAAATTGTTTGTTAACAGCCCTAATGTGTTAGACGGCAATTATGCAGAGAAGCTCGATACTGCATCAGCTGATTATCAGGCAGGTAAGAGTGCCGTTGTTGATGAAGTGTTAGAAGACGAGGCAACACTACTTGGAAGAATCCGTCAGGTTGTTTCAATGCTTCCGTCTAATAACGAAGATGATTCTAATTATTCTGATCCGTCAGATGATCTTAATCGTGAGATTCCTAATCTCGAGAGCCTTGAAGATGATGCGAGAGCAGTGCTTGCTAATATCGCTGATAATAACGTATTTGTAGAGCTTAAGAAAGACTATGCTAAGGATATGGTACTAGGACTCATCAAGCTTGGCGGAACTACTGTTGGTTGTGTTGCTAATCAGGTTAGTGATGGCGGTAGTGTATTGTCAACAGCAGGTGCATACATCGCTGCTGAGTTCGTTAACTTCCTTGATTCATTTAATATTCCTGTTTTGACTTTAACTAATGTTAAAGGTTTTAAGGCAACTGTCAATGAAGAGGCAACTATAGCTAAAGCTTGTGCAAAGCTTACTTTTGCATTTGCCAATGCTGATGTTCCTAAGGTTAATCTTGTTATGGGTGATGGAATAGGAAGCGCTTATCTTGCCATGAACTCTAAGTCGATCGGAGCGGATATTGAGTATGCTTGGAAGACGGCAAGAATCGGCACTATGGAACCGGAGGCTGCAGTTAAGATCATGTATGCTGAGGATATCAAGGGTGATAAGTTTGATAACAGCAAGCTTTCACAGCTTACAAAAGAATACACAGAGAAGATGTCTAGTGCAATGGCAGCAGCTAAGCGTGGCTATGTTGATGATATAATTGAGGGCGCAGCTACAAGAAAGAGACTTATTGCTGCATTTGAGATGTTATATACTAAGGCTGATTTCAGACCTTTGAAGAAACATGGGACAGTCTAGGGAAGGAGAATAATACCATATGAAAATGAAAAAATTCTTTTTATTGTTTTCTATGATTGCTGTCCTAGGTGCATTAACAGCTTGTAGCAGCGGTACACAGGAAGTTTCCTTTGAATATTCTGATGAAGATATCGTCTATTCAACTGTCTATCAGGCATATCAGATCGATAATATTGATGATGCTTATCGAGCATATCTGGAGGATCAAAAAGAAGATAATCCTATGGCTGAGGTTTTACTTACCGGTGTTGCAAACTTTGATAGCGCAAAGGATGACTGCGGTAAGTTTGTCGGCTATGTTATGCATGATGGCAGTACTAAGCAATTTGATTTTGCGGGACTTTCTGCTGCATTATCTAATGCACAGTCTCAGGAAGAGTATGACGCTGCTCAAAGTCAGTTAGATAATTTTGTTAAAGACATTGATTATGTAATTGAAGAAGACAATAATGGCAATGTAATTGTTAATATTAAAGCTGCATATGAGAGACGTAATGCAGATTATAGTTTTGTATATGAAGAGAATCCCGAAGCAGCATATTCATATGCTCTTACAGGGCAGAATGCAGCAACATATAAGATCAAAGAGATTACAGTTACACCTGATTACTCTATGGGCGAGATCATGGGTAAAGCTGCTGCTAATACTTTAATGGGAATGGGTACAGTATTCGCTGTTTTGATCTTTATATCAATTATTATTGGACAATTTGGTAAGATCAACAGTGTTGTTACTAAGATGGCAAATGCCAAGGCTAATAAAGATCTTGAAAACAGTGAAGTCGTTGAGACTTCCGGTAATAGTGCAGTTGTGACAGCATCTGATAATATTGTTGCAAATGACAGTGAACTTGTAGCTGTAATTACAGCGGCAGTTGTTGCAGCTAATGTTGCAAATGGTGGAAGCGATAATCTTATAGTTCGTTCTATCAGAAAAGCAAGAAGATAATTATTAACATAGTTCTCCGGAACAGGAGAATGCATGAATTGATTCTTATAATATAATTTTAGGAGGAAATAATAACATGAAGAATTATAGAATAACAGTTAACGGAACAGCTTATGATGTAGCAGTTGAAGAGTTGGGAGCAGGTTCGGTTCCTGCAGCAGCACCTGTAGCAGCTGCTCCTGTGGCAGCACCTGCAGCACCTAAGGCAGCACCTGCAGCAAGCGGAGCAGCCGGATCGATTAAAGTTGCAGCACCTATGCCCGGTAAAATCCTTGCAATTAAGGCTAATAATGGACAGGCAGTTAAGAAGGGTGAGGTAATCATGATCCTTGAAGCTATGAAGATGGAGAATGAGATAACAGCTCCTGAGGACGGAACAGTTGCAAGTATCAATGTTGGTGTTGGTGACAGCGTAGAGTCAGGTGACACACTTGCTACCTTGAATTAATCTTATGATGAATAGATAATATGACAGGAGGAAGTGTTCATGGATTATATAGCAACTACCTTGCAGAATCTGGCAGGACAGACCGCATTTGCTAATCTTTACTGGGGTAATTTCGTAATGATTGCAGTTGCCTGTTTCTTCCTTGTTCTTGCAATCAAATTTGGCTTTGAGCCACTTTTATTAGTTCCAATCTCTTTCGGTATGCTGCTGGCGAATATGTTTCCGGGCATTATCGCAGAGGGTGGATTGTTCCATTTCTTCTATATGTTGGATGAATGGAGTATTTTACCGTCACTTATTTTCTTAGGTGTCGGCGCAATGACAGACTTTGGACCGCTGATTGCCAATCCGAAGAGTTTCTTGCTCGGTGCGGCTGCACAGTTCGGTATTTATTCAGCCTATTTCTTTGCAATCCTTATGGGATTCGGTGATAAGGCGGCAGCAGCTATCTCAATCATAGGTGGCGCTGATGGCCCTACATCTATTTTCCTTGCCGGCAAGCTTGGAATGGGTGGAACTCTTATGGGACCTATCGCTGTGGCGGCATATTCATACATGGCCTTGGTGCCTGTAATTCAGCCGCCGGTAATGAAACTCCTTACTACGGAGAAAGAAAGAAAGATCAAGATGGAGCAGTTAAGACCTGTTTCTAAGCTTGAGAGAATTCTTTTCCCTGTAGTTGTTACTATCGTTGTTGTATTGATCCTTCCTACAACAGCACCGCTTGTTGGTATGCTTATGTTAGGTAATCTTTTTAGAGAGTCAGGTGTTGTTAAGCAGCTTACAGAGACTGCATCTAATGCTTTGATGTATATTGTAGTTATCCTGCTTGGTACATCGGTTGGAGCTACTACAACAGCACAGTCATTCCTTAATGTTTCTACACTTAAGATTGTTGTACTTGGACTTGTAGCGTTTGTTATCGGTACTGCAGCAGGTGTATTATTTGGTAAGATCATGTGCGTGGCTACTCATGGTAAGGTTAACCCTCTTATAGGTTCAGCAGGAGTATCAGCCGTACCTATGGCAGCTCGTGTATCACAGAAGGTTGGTTCAGAGGCTGATCCTACTAACTTCTTATTGATGCATGCTATGGGACCTAATGTTGCCGGAGTTATCGGTACTGCGGTAGCGGCCGGTACATTTATGGCTATATTCGGAGTATTTTGATATATTCTTGGAATTATTGTGAGAGTCAACTTGATGAAAGATAAAAAAGTCACAACAATATGTTCTTACATTGCATCTGTATGTTTTTATATAAGCGCTTTGATTTATATTATCGTTGATAAGAATACATCAATGGGTGTTATGTATTTATGTCTGGGTTCAATGTGGTTGTGTCTTGCATCGGTCTGGTCCAATAAGAAAGATGATACCAAAGATACGGGATCAACAGAAAATGTTGAATTGACCGATAATAAAGAAACGACTGAAGATTAATAATTATTAATAATATAGTTGGCGAATTGAAATGATTTGCTACGGAAAATAGTAACAATAGAAATAAAATATGGAGGTATAGATAATGGGTAAGAAAGATAAAGAAAAGACTTCACCAAAGATTGAAGCAAAACCTGTTGGCATTACAGAGACAGTCCTTCGTGACGCACATCAGTCTCTTATTGCAACCCGTATGACAACAGAGCAGATGCTCCCGATCATAGATAAGATGGATAAGGTTGGTTACCATTCAGTTGAGTGCTGGGGCGGTGCTACATTTGATGCCTGCCTTAGATTCTTAAAGGAAGATCCATGGGAGAGACTTAGAAAGTTAAAAGACGGTTTCAAGAATACAAAGTTGCAGATGTTATTCAGAGGACAGAATATACTGGGATACAGTCCGTATGCCGATGATGTTGTAGAATACTTTGTACAGAAATCAATAGCTAACGGTATTGATATTATTCGTATTTTTGACTGTTTGAATGATATTCGTAACTTAGAGACAGCGGTTAAGGCTGCCAATAAAGAAAATGGTCATGCACAGGTTGCTCTTTCTTATACATTGGGCGATGCTTACACAATGGATTACTGGAAAGATATGGCTAAGAAGATTGAAGATATGGGCGCAGATTCAATTTGTATCAAGGATATGGCAGGACTTTTGGTTCCGACTAAGGCAACCGAACTTGTTCAGGCACTTAAAGCCGGTACAGATCTTCCTATCCAGCTTCATACTCACTACACCTCAGGTGTTGCTTCAATGACATATTTGAAGGCTGTTGAGGCTGGTTGTGATGTTATTGATACAGCTATGTCACCACTTGCACTCGGTACTTCTCAGCCGGCTACAGAAGTTATGGCTAAGACATTTGAGGGTACACCTTTTGATCCGGGATTTGATCAGAAATTACTTGCGGAGATCGCAGATTATTTCCGTCCGCTTCGTGAGGAGTGGTTAGAGTCAGGACTTTTAAGTCCAAAGGTAATGGGTGTTAACATTAAGACACTTCTTTATCAGGTACCGGGTGGTATGCTTTCAAACCTTGTTTCACAGCTTAAGGAAATGAAGCAGGAAGATAAGTTCGATGAGGTTCTTGAGGAAGTGCCACGTGTTCGTAAAGATTTCGGTGAACCGCCTCTTGTTACGCCTTCATCACAGATTGTTGGTACACAGGCAGTGCTTAATGTCGTTCTTGGTGAGAGATATAAGCAGATGACCAAAGAAGCAAGAGACTTACTTGTTGGTAAATATGGACAGACTGTAAAGCCTATGAATCCTGAGGTTCAGAAGAAAGCTCTTGATGCAATGGGAATGGATAAGCCGATCACTCATCG
>CAMHMG010000042.1 GCA_946186175.1 uncultured Clostridia bacterium
TGACAGTTTCATGATCGTGCCTGAGACGGATGGATATGATTGGGTAAACAGCTTGAATTTCACTGTAAATGGTACCGAGAGTAAGATCGAGGTGTATGGATATGATGCTGCTCCTTATCTGGTTCGTGTAGGCGGCAATACATATATTTATGTTGAAATGTCGTCGGAAAATGATTATAGAACAATTCGTGCATTCAAGGTCAATGGAGATGAGGTTGAGAAGATAGGCGAATATGGCGGATACATCACAGACAAACTGCCAGCATCAAATTATGAATCAGTTTGGGCTTCATATTGGAAATCAGCATTTACTTCGCCTGTAGATATATATGTCGGTGACATTATTCAGATTTTTACGACTCACACGGGAATAGCCGGTGCCTACATAGATGCTGATGGCAAGCTTGTCATAACTGATGATTATTATTATGCATATCAGTATGGTGGCAGTAACACAATTACCTGTAAGAAGAGTGTTAAGGCGGATGTTATAGACAAGGATACCTTTGAGACGATTACAGAGGGTGTCACTGTTTCGTCAGGTGATAAATTTTCCGTTTATGGCACAAAGGGTGAAGATACGGTTGATCTTATGGGAGCGGATGGAAAACTCTATCGCTTTAATATTAAGTCAGACGACTGGCCGCAGACTATAGACGGAGTGGATATTGAAGAGCTGTTCGATGGCATCATGTTCGCGGGATAGTAAATTTTAAATTAAAATTTAATATAATGATTGTTGATAATCAGCCCCTAATACATTTTAATATGCGTTAGGGGCTGATTATCAACAAAAAAGGCGATATAATATGATTGGAAGAAGTAAGGAAATAAAACGTTTAAAATCTTTATAAAGGAATGGTAGTTCACAGCACTCTTATTACAACATACGGATTAAAATACAATGAGTATAGCAGTGACTTTGATAACGTAATAACACTAGATGATCTGTTTTCATAATTGATGATTTAATTCAAAAAGCCGTGTATATTTTCTAACATTTGACAGATACTACATACAGAATAAGTCGTTAATTAAATGTATGACAAGTATCGTGAAATGGAGGAATCATTTATTATGAAAGCAACAGGAATCGTACGTCGTATAGACGAGCTTGGAAGAATAGTTGTACCAAAGGAAATAAGAAGAACTTTGAGAATACGTGAGGGTGACCCGTTAGAGATATTTACCGATAAGGATGGAGAGATCATATTGAAGAAGTATTCTCCGATAGGAGAGCTTTCTATATTTGCTCAGGAATACGTTGATGCTACGGCGCAGATATTAGGCTGTCCGGTGTGTGTTACGGACAGGGATCAGATAATAGCGGTATCAGGTGTCTCTAAGAAAAGTCTTTTGGGAAAGCCTCTTCACAAGGAGCTTGAGGATGCGATAAATGACCGCGAAGCGATAATGGCACGAAAAGGTGAGAAAAAGTATATAAGAATCACCGGCGAGAATGATGATATTTATGACGGAGAGATAGTCCAGACGATAATATGTGAAGGCGATGCAATTGGTGCAGTGATAATCCTAAACAAAGATGAGAAAAAACCTCTTACCGAGATCGAGAGGAAGGCTGCTGTGATAGCTGCAAACTTCCTTGGAAAGCAGATGGAGGGGTAAAAAAACGAAAAAAATAGCCTATTTGCTTGACAAACCTTGTATAAACTAGTATAACTACTGTAGGACTTGTCAAAAGGCAAGGATATTAAAGCAAATACTATCTATATAAGAGGAGGAACTATTCCTATGAACAAAGCAGAATTAGTAGCAGCTATGGCTGAGCAGACTGAATTATCAAAGAAAGATGCTGAGAAGGCTCTTAAGGCTTTCACAGATGTTGTAGCAGCAGAGTTAACAAAGGGCGAGAAGATCCAGTTAGTTGGATTTGGCACTTTCGAAGTTGTTGACAGACCGGCTAGAGAGGGAAGAAATCCTAAGACTGGCGCAACAATGAAGATTCCTGCATCTAAGGCTCCTAAGTTCAAGGCTGGTAAGGCACTTAAGGATTCTGTTAACGCAGGTAAGGGTAAGAAGAAGAAATAATTAGTTTATTATATTAATCTTACAACAAGAAGGCTGTTGCTATATGCAATAGCCTTCTTCTGTTATATAAGATGTCAGAAAAACTTACGCGCATCCCGCAGCAAGAACGACGGGAGCGTTCTTGGATTAGTAGTTCAATACAGAAAGGAAAAGGATATGAGATTAGATAAATATTTGAAGGTGTCAAGGCTTATCAAACGCCGTACGGTAGCAAATGAAGCCTGCGATGCCGGAAGAGTCATGGTGAACGGAAAGGTTGCCAAGGCATCAGTTGATGTTAAGGTCGGTGACAGGATTGATATTGGATTCGGCAACAAGAACGTTGCCGTGGAGGTTACTCAGATTGCGGATTCCACAAAGAAGGAAGACGCAAAGGAGATGTTCAAATACCTATGAATTTGACTTGACTGTGATGATCAGGCACGTTGAATGCCTGACAAACATTTCTTGCTGTGATAATCAGGCATATATGAACCTTTATAAACATACATTGTTACTATAGCTGGAATATAATAATTATGTAATTGCGAAACTCATTGAAAAGTGTATATGAGTTGTGCATATTACATATAGCATCCATTAGCAGACCTTGGCGCAGTCGTTGGTACTTAATGAGCACAATGTGCGAATTTAGTACCACTACGACGGAGACGGAGCGAAAGCGTGTCTGTAATGGAGCTATATAATATGCACAACTCGTGAAAGACAAAACATAGTTTCGCAATCACCTAATTGATGTAATTGCAAAAAGGAGAGAATGTATGGAAGAGGTTCATAACAGCACAAAGTCGCACAGGATCACACTTAACAATCGTGGAGCCGGGACTATTACAGGTGTTAATGCCGTGATATCCTTTGATCCCAATGAGGTACTGCTAGAGACAGAACAGGGAATGCTGCTCATTAAAGGCAGGGAGTTAAATGTTACAAGACTGACTTTAGAAAAGGGCGAAGTAGAGGTGGACGGCAGAGTTGATTCATTTACATATTCCGATGTCAAGACAGGTCAGAGAGAAGAGAATTCCATATTCAACAGGTTATTTAAGTAGGTGGGGATATGGCGGAGCTTATATATGAAGAGATGAACCTGTTCGGTATATGTGTAGTATTAGGTGCGTTTCTTGCATTTGTATATGATATCATAAGGATACTGCGTCTGCTGATACCGCATAAGGATATTTTTGTAGATATTGAAGACCTTGCGTTTTGGCTCTTTACCGCATGGATGGTCTTTAAAACTTTAGTTGTATATAATCGCGGAGCGCTTAGGGCGTATGCTTTTTTTGGCATGATATTGGGCGTTGTAATTTATGCATTTTCCTTGTCAAAACTTATTTTATATATAGTCAGAAAAATAGTTCCATATTGGAAAAAATGTTTCTGTATACTGTTTAAACCTTATACATGCTTAAGAGGTGTTATTAGAAAAATGTTGAAAAATGTTGTGTCAGAGGTTAAAATAGCAGTTAAAGGTAGATGATGAAGCATAGCTGAATAGATACGATAATGATAATTAAGAGGTGAGCATGATTGAGCAGAAAGAATAAGAAAAAGAAGAATATCAGAAAAGAAATACCTGTGATATTTGCTGCGGTATTGGTCATGTGTATTATCATTGGGATAAGGTCGCTTACGCTTTATAAGGAAAGCCGTGAACTTGCCAAGAAGCAGGAGGCGCTTACAATAAGGATAGAGAGCGAGGAGAAGAGGAAAGAAGATCTTGAGGATCTTGAGAAATATATGCAGACCAAGAAGTATATGGAAGAGGTTGCGAAGACTAAGCTTGGACTGGTATATCCTAATGAGATCCTGATACAGCCCGAGAATAAATAAAATCGAATTTTGCGAATAATAGAGATAGAATATGACATATTTAGCCATTTGCGTATAGTATGTTTGTAACTGCTTAAGGCATAGATATGTATGTTTAATGCTGATTTGGAGGTATGTCATATGCGTTATAGGATTTATAAAATAGGGATACATATCCTGGCATTTATGGTGGCAAGGTGCGCACTGCTTGGAATGTATCCTTTTGTTGTGCCGTTTTTTATGGCGGCATATTTGGGCGGTCAAAGCTCGCTAAGTGTATTTATTGCACTGTTGTTCGGCGTTATGAGCAGGTTACAGGGACAGGAGGTATTAAGGTATAGTATAGCCCTGATATTTCTGTTAGTAATGCTTAAAAGGACTGATCGGGAGAAGATATTTTCCGGAGATATACAGATTGCACTTGCAGCAGGAATGATATTGTGGGGAGTCAGTATGCCGTTTGAATATATTGTCACCGGTAAGGAGATATCCCTTCTTACCACTCTGCTTGAGGGAGTGATAGCCATGTGCATGACGCTGGTATTTGAGCAGGGCTTTGAAGCGATGAGGGTAGGTACGGCCAGAATATTTGCTGATGACAAAAGGTTTATAGGCTTGTTCTCGCTTATTGCTGCAGGACTTTTCGGTATTCCCGAAATAGACCTTCCGATCTCGCTAACATTTATTATTGCAGGTTATATGGTAATGTATTTTGCATACCGCTTTGACGCGGGCATAGGGATTGCGATGGGAAGTCTTCTCGGAGTATGGATGTCATTTAACACAGACAATATATCCTATCTTGCGGTTATGATCGCGGCAGCCGGAATAATTATTCTGTTGAAAGAAATGGGGAAGCCCGGAACACTGATTGGGTATGTCTCGACAATCGTGTTGCTTGGAATCACCTATGAGGTGAAGCTGTTAGAGCCTGACAAGCTTATCGCGGTTCTTTCCTCTTCACTATTATTTCTGATGACGCCGAAGGCAATGCTTAAGCGCGTGGTGACCAAAGAGACCGAAGTGACGAAACTATCGCAGGACATATTAGTGCAGGAAGCGACTAAGCGGCAGATTGAGAATTTTGGACAGGCATTTATCGCCATGGAGAAAATGTTATCCCTTCACGAAGAAGAATGGGAGAATGATGTCAAAAACGGACTATCCTATATGTTTGCGGGCGGTGACGGAATATCATTGCTCAATGCGGTTGAGTCAGAGAATAACAGGTTGAATGAAATGCGTAAGAATTTTATCAGACAGTTAAAGCAGGTGGGAGAGATAATCACAGGCTTTCAGGGTGAGATAATAAATGAATCATTTCCGGTTGATAATTTTGAAGCAAGAATTGCCGATAAATGCAGGAAAAGGGGAGTCATAGTCTCAAAGGCAGTGTGCCTTAAGGATAAGGACGAAAGGCTGCAGGTTCTTATAAGGTGTAGGTGTGTGGGGAACCGCATTGTTTCGGGAAAAATGATATCAAGAAGTGTGGGCAGTATAGTCAGACGCAAGATGTACTGTGTTGGCAGAGAGAAGGATATCGTTGGAAAGGAGGAGAGCATTTTTTCATTTACAGAGGAAGGAAACTATATACTCACCACAGGCCTTATGAGAAAGAACAGAGTCGGAGAGGCTATGTGCGGAGATAATTTCTCGATAACAAAGTTAGACAATGAGAAGGTCGTGTGCATGATCTCTGACGGCATGGGCAGCGGTGAAAAAGCATATACTAAGAGCAGACAGATAGTAGATCTGTTAGAACAATTACTTGCGGCCGGATTTGGAAGAGATTTTGCGGTTGATCTTATGAATTCATTTATAAGCTTTCTGACTAACGGTGGAGGGAGCTCCACTCTTGATCTGACGGTGGTCGATCTCTATACGGGAACGGCTGATTTCATTAAGCTTGGCGCTTCTACCACCTTTATCCGGCATGAGGATAGTGTGGAATGTATACGTTCGTCATCTCTGCCTGTGGGTGTGCTCGAGGAAATTGAATTTGACACCTGTGAGAGAAAGCTATATGATGGTGATATTATAGTCATGGTAAGCGATGGCGTGTTGGACGGAATCAGGGCTTTGGATGCTGAGGAATATCTTGCGGGACGTATTGCAGAGATTGAGACAGAGAATGTTCAGAAATATGCGCAAATGATAATGGAGGATGTTGAGAGAATGCAAGAGGGGATGCTCCCTGATGACAGTACAGTGATGGTTATCGGAATTTGGGAAAAATGACAATTTTATCGGAGACAAATGATATGTTTGAAGAGGTAAAAAGATATATAAAAGATAACGAGATGCTAAGGCTTGACGACAAGATTGTTGTTGGAGTTTCCGGTGGAGCTGATTCTACTGCGCTTTTGGAGGTTCTGTATTTGCTTAGAGAAGAATACAGATTGTCGCTTTATGTTGTTCATATCAATCATGGTATCAGGGCTGAGGCGGCAGAAGATGCGAGGTTTGTTGAGAAGCTGTGTAAGGACAGGGATATACTGTTTTATCTTTTCAAGGAAAATATACCACAGCTTGCAAAGACTCTTCATCTTTCTGAGGAAGAGGCAGGCCGGAAATACCGGTATCAGTGTTTTGGAGAGGTTATGAGAGAAGTGGGGAGCTGCAAATTAGCTGTCGCCCATCATATGGATGATCAGGCTGAGACTGTTCTGTTTCATATGGTAAGGGGGACAGATCTATCCGGAATGTCAGGTATGCTGCCGGTATCACCGATGGCACCATTTACCGACAATGTTATGAAGGATGCTTATATAATACGCCCGTTTTTGAAGGTCAGGCGCTCTCAGATAACCGGGTGGCTTTCGCAGAAGGGAATGTCTTGGAAGGAAGACGTTACCAACGGTGATGATAACTACGCCAGGAACAGGATACGTAATAAGGTGATTAATGAGCTGAATGAGGTCAATGAAGGTGCGTCTTTGCATATCGCAGAGTTTGCCGCTCTGTGCGCGGAGTATGATGACTATATCGGAAGGCAGGCGGAAGCATTTATTAAAAGATATGCTGTGACGGAAAGCTTGTCAGATGATGAAAAAGAGGACTCTTTACGCAGTATCAAAATAAGACGAAAGCCTCTGCTTGAGGAAGACAAAGTCATATCCTACAGGGCAATATATGAGATGCTGATCAGAGTCTGCGGTGCAAAAAAGGATATAACGAGGGAGCATATAAACGCGATATATGATCTCATTAAGAAACAGAGCGGTAAGGAATTATCTCTTCCATACGGAACTAAGGCTGAGATCTCATATGATCATTTAATATTGAAAAAGGCTTGTGAAGAACAGGTAAAGAATAATACGGAATATACGATATCCGTTGATGAGTTAAATGTAGGCGAAGAATATCAGATTATCATTTCACCTGATAAAAAACTGGTATATTCACTGCTGCGTTATGATGATGATTCGGTAAATAATGATAATGCGATAAAAACATCAATGGAAAATTTTCAAAAAAACTATACGAAATACTTTGATTGTGATACAATAAAAGATACGTTACATATTCGCTATCCCAGACAGGAGGATTATTTTATCTATGACATAGACGGCCATAGAAAGAGTCTGTCTAAGTTGATGAAGGATATGAGGATTCCGAAGAATGAGCGTATGTGTCAGCCTGTACTGGCATCAGGTGATGAGATATTATGGGTCATCGGAAAGAGAAGATGTGAGGATCACCGGTTGAAGGAAAGTACAAGGCGGGTTTTGAAGGTTGAATATATGTTACTTTTCAGTAGAGGACAAAACACGTGAAGTTTTGTCCGTTTATAACAGACACAAAGGAGATAAATTATGGATTATCACATTGATGAACTGATTTCAGAGGAGAAGATCAACGAACGAATAGGAGAGATTGCAAAACAGTTAGATGAGGAGTATGCGGGAAAGGAACTGCATTTGGTCGTCATATTGAAGGGCAGTGTGTTCTTCGCCTGTGAACTTGCAAAGAGAATTACTATTCCTGTTACTATGGATTTTATGGCCGTATCTTCATATGGTAACGGAATGGTATCAGCCGGTGAGATAACAGTCAGGAAGGAGCTTGATGAGGATATATACGATAAGGAAGTATTGATCGTAGAGGATATTTTGGATTCAGGTGTGACATTATATAATCTAAAGGTGCTTTTGTCGGCACGCAGTCCGAAGAGTCTTAAGATAATAACTCTTTTGGACAAGAAAGAAAACCACGAAACTGATATACAGGCTGATTATGTTGGATTTGACATTCCGAATCAGTTCGTAGTAGGATATGGTTTGGACTATGCTCAAAAACATAGAAATCTCCCTTATGTTGGAGTAGTGGTTGAGGATTGAGTAATATACGACTTTCATTATAAAGGAGACATAAGTAAATGAACAAGAATATGCGCAGGAGTATTATCTCCTATATAGTGTTGTTTATGATCATTTTTGGTATTCTGGCACTTATACAGAATAGTAACCAGGATGTTGATCTAAGCTACACGGAAAGTTCTTTTGAGGAGGACATGAAGGATGGAAAGATTAGGGAGGTATACGTTCAACAGAATGCGGAAGTTCCGACAGGTACAGTAGAGATAACGTTGAAAGACCGTTCAACCGTGAAATTCTATGTTACCGATGTTAATCATTTCCAAGAGCTTTATAACACTCTTGTGGATAAAGAGAATGTAAGTGTTGATTTTAAGATGAGTGACGTAGTGCGTCCGAGTCTTGTTGAGAGAGTATTGCCGTATCTGTTAGGTGCGGTTGCCATTATCATTATTGTTATGATGACAGCCGGTATGCAGGGGGCCGGAGGTGGCGGCGGTTCGATGATGAATTTCGGAAGAAGCCGTGCACAGATGACATCGGAAGACGATAATCAGATGAACTTTGGAGATGTTGCCGGACTTAAAGAAGAGAAAGAGGATCTTGAAGAGGTTGTAGACTTTCTTAGGAATCCATCGAAATATGTTGATCTTGGTGCAAGAATACCTAAGGGTATCCTTCTTGTAGGACCTCCGGGAACAGGTAAGACATTGCTGGCAAAGGCAGTGGCAGGTGAGGCTAAGGTGCCGTTCTTCTCGATTTCCGGTTCAGACTTTGTTGAGATGTTTGTCGGTGTCGGTGCTTCACGTGTAAGAGACCTTTTTGCAGAGGCAAAGAAGAACTCACCATGTATAGTATTTATAGATGAGATTGATGCTGTTGCGAGACGAAGAGGTTCAGGTCTTGGCGGCGGTCATGACGAGAGAGAGCAGACACTTAATCAGATGCTGGTTGAGATGGACGGTTTCAATGTCAATGAGGGTATTATTGTAATGGCGGCTACCAACCGTGTGGATATCCTTGATCCGGCAATCCTTCGACCGGGACGTTTTGACAGAAAGATAGCAGTTACAAGACCTGACGTTCAGGGCAGAGAGGATATATTAAAGGTTCATACAAGAAACAAGAAGCTTGCTGATGATGTCGATCTTCACGAGATAGCAAGAACAACAGCGGGCTTTGCAGGAGCGGATCTTGAGAATCTCATGAATGAATCTGCTATTAATGCTGCAAAGGAAAGCCGTCAGTTCATATTGAAATCAGATATTGATAAAGCATTTATCAAAGTAGGAATAGGTACGGAGAGAAAGTCGCGTCTTGTTCCGGAGAAAGAGAGAAAGATCACCGCTTATCACGAGTCGGGTCACGCAATTCTTTTCCATGTGTTAGAGGGAGTCGGACCTGTGTATGCAGTTTCCATTATACCTACAGGTGAGGGGGCAGCGGGATATACTATGCCACTTCCTGAAAATGATAACGTATTTAACACTAAGGGTAAGATCCTTCAGGATATCAAGGTAAGTCTTGGCGGACGTATCGCAGAAGAGATGATAATGGATGACATCACAACCGGTGCATCGCAGGATATCAAACAGGCGACAGCTGCAGCGAGAGCGATGGTAGTGAAATATGGTATGTCTGAGGAGCTCGGTCTTATCAATTACGAGACAGACAATGAGGAAGAAACATTTGTCGGACGTGATATAGGACATCAGAGAATGCTTGGTGAGGCAACAGCCGCAGCCATTGACAGAGAAGTTAAACGTATAATTGATGAATGTTATGCGGATGCGAGAAGAATCTTAGAGGAGCATATCGATGTTCTTCACAAATGCGCAGAGCGTCTTCTTGAGAAAGAAAGAATTGACCGCGAAGAGTTTGAATCATTGTTCGCATAATATATATTATCAGGTGAAAGTAAAGTCTGCGCTTCGCTTGACATTCCTTTCCTTCCGATAAGATATATTTATAACAGATATTAAAAGATAGGTGAAACGAAGTATTTATACAATCCGTTTTGCCTATTTTTTTGTACAGATGAATCAATAAACCATAATTTGTATCTATTCTGAGATTATACATGAACAGTTATCATATTTTTACCGGTTGTCATACAAAATCTGAGAATTGTGGGTACGTGAAAAAAATGGCACAATATATTGAGTTTTAGTGCACATTATACAAAAAGGGCCTTTTTTGAAGAAATTGTGAACAAGTCATTTATTATATTTGCACAAAAGAATATTGAAAAAAATTTTTTGTTTGTTAACACTTTTAGAGAAAAATACATATAATAATACTTGTAACCCCCCCCAATACATTATATAGTTTTTTTGCTACACCCCATAAGTAACAAAAAAATACCTTCTCCAGAAAAGGACAGTCGATCGGAATGGCTGTCCTTTTTGCGTGCAAGCAACGAGACACGCGCTCCGAAATAAAATATCGGCACCACAAGCTTGCTTGTAGGGTGCCGAATTTTTATCTCGGAGCATGTGGCGACAGCCATGACTGAGTGACGAAGTCACGAAGTGCGTGCCTCGTAGCTTGAACGCAAGAGTATAACAAAGCGACAGCCATGACTGAGTGACGAAGTCGCGAGGTGCGTGCCTCGTAGCTTGAACGCAAAAGTTCCCCTTGCTAATTTATTACAAATACTATAGAATATAGATAGTCATTTCCCTGGAGGTTGATTCAAAATGGGTATTTCATTTAGGAACTTCACAAAAGCACAGAAGATACAGGTTTATGTGTATTATAACAAACCGGCGATTCGTTCGGATATGCTTTTTGCAGATGGTACCGGTGATTATCGTATTCCGGCAGAGCCTATGCCGGGTGATCCTGTAACACTTAAGTTTCGCACAGCCAAAGGTAATGTTGACCATGTGTATTTGATGTGCGATGGTAATAGGATTGAGATGGAAGTAGCAGAGTCTGACAGAGCATTTGATTATTATCAGACAGTTCTTCCTCCTGTAAAGAAAGAGTACGTTGAGTATTATTTTGAAATCGTAGCGGGCAGCAGTATTTGTTACTATAATAAGATAGGAGTTCAGACGGAGATCAATCCATTTTATAATTTTTCGATAATGCCCGGATTCAAGACACCGGATTGGGCAAAGGGTGCAGTTATGTATCAGATATACGTTGACAGATTTTGCAACGGTGATCTCAGTAATGACGTGTTAGATAACGAATACAGTTATATAGGTGATTATTCAAAACAGGTCAAGGATTGGAAAAAGTATCCCGATGCTATGGATGTAAGATGCTTTTATGGCGGAGATCTTTTAGGTGTAATGAACAAATTGGATTACCTTTCTGATCTCGGAGTTGAAGTTATATATTTGAACCCTATATTTGTATCTCCATCTAATCATAAATATGATATTCAGGACTATGATTATGTGGATCCGCATTTTGGCCGTATAGTCAAAGATGAAGGCGAGATACTTGCTGATGGAGATAAGACCAATAAGAATTCGTCGCGTTATATAACCCGCGTAACCAATAAAGAGAATCTTGAAGCCAGCAATGAGCTTTTCTGCCGGTTAGTTGAGGAGATTCACAGACGCGGCATGAAGATTATATTAGATGGTGTATTCAATCACTGTGGATCATTTAATAAATGGCTTGACAGGGAATGTATTTACGAGGGACAGGAAGGCTATGAACCGGGAGCTTACACGTCGGCAGACAGCCCGTACAGAAGTTTCTTTAAGTTCTATGATGAAAATGCATGGCCGTATAATCATACCTATGACGGATGGTGGGGACATGACACGCTTCCTAAGCTTAACTATGAGGACTCTGAAGAGTTATATGATTATATATTGAGGATTGGTAAGAAATGGGTATCACCACCGTATAATGTAGATGGATGGAGACTTGATGTTGCTGCGGATCTTGGACATTCTGAGGAATTTAACCATAAGTTCTGGAGAGATTTCAGACGCGTAGTCAAAGAGGCCAATCCCGAAGCGATAATACTTGCGGAGCATTATGGAGATCCTCATGCATGGCTTACGGGAGACCAGTGGGATACAGTTATGAACTATGATGCATTTATGGAGCCTTTGACATGGTTCCTTACAGGTGTAGAGAAACATTCGGATGAATTCCGTGGAGACCTTCTCGGTAATCCTGAGGTGATGATAGGCTCTCTTCGTCACCATATGAGCCGATTCCATCAGCAGTCATTGGAAGTTTCTATGAACGAGCTTTCTAACCACGACCACTCGAGATTTTTGACAAGAACTAACAGACGTGTCGGACGAACACATACATTAGGTCCTGAGGCAGCTAATGAGAACGTTAATAAGGGAGTTTTCCGTGAAGCTGTAGTATTTCAGATGACATGGCCCGGTGCGCCTACCATTTACTATGGTGATGAGGCGGGACTATGCGGCTGGACGGACCCTGATAACCGACGTACTTACCCATGGGGGAATGAGGATAAGGATCTAATCTGGTTCCACCGTGATATGATTAAGATACATAAGGAGAATGAAGTTTTAAAACGCGGTTCATTAATGTTTTTGCACGGTGCTCACAAAGTTATAGCGTATGGACGTTTTAACAGGACAGACAAGATAATTGTCATATTAAATAACAATTATGAAGAGGTGCATCTTTCGTTAGATGTCGACAGAATAGGCATATTAAATGGTGCAACACTTAGACGGTTAATACTTACTACTGAAGAATCGTATGTTCTTGAACCAGAGACATACACTGTGGAGGGAAACGCACTTAAGGTGACCGTTCCGAAGATAGCTGCTATGGTACTTAAGGCAGAGTGAATGACATATTAATGATATATTAAGCGGCAGGTAGGCTAAGACTGACCTGCCGTTATTTTACTATGAAAGTCCAAGAAGCCGAGCCAGAAGGCGACGGCTGATTGGGTAACTTTCTGTATACAGCGGCGCTTAGCGAACCAGAGCCATTAGGCGATAGGCGAGCTTAGCATAGTCGCTTACTATGAAAGTAACTCTTATTATCAAAGGGGTAATACAATGTTAAAGATTGGTATATGTATTCAGGATAAGAAATTTGAGAGGCATGTAGTAAGACTGGTAAAGGGAATGCTTTTACAGCAGGAGACTCCGGAATTTGAAAGCATACCTGTTGAGGCATTGCTTAATAAGAATTCGGAAATGTTTTCCGGTTACCCTGTCATAATCATTGATGAGCAGCTTTTTCATAAAGAAGGGGTTCAGACAGTACAGTATCTGACAAGAATAAGGCCGGATGTGGAGATAATACTTGTGGAGGGCGAAAAAGAAGATACTGTTTCGGGCTTGCGTTACCATGTATTTGCTTATCAGATGAAAAGATTAAAACAGAGGGAGCTTTCGACAGCTATAGTTGATAAGTTAAGGCAGACAACAGAGAATCCCCAATTTATCGTAATTAGATTTGATGGTGAAGAAATATCGATTCCTGTCAGAGATATAATGTATGCGGAGAGCAGAAACAGGCATATAATTCTTCACACTGTAATGGGGGAGTATGAATATAGTGAAAAAATGTACACCTTAGAAAGTGTATTAGTTACGGAAGGTTTTGTGAGATGTCATCAAAGCTATATTGTCTCAAAAAAGTATGTTACGGATATAGACAGCAATGGTATATGGCTTGAGCAGGAATGCATTCCGGTGGGACGAACCTATAAGGATATTATACGGAACGAATTATCTGATGTGGCAGACAGTCAGACGGTAAATGATACAAAAACGGAAAAGCAGGGAGCTCTTTTAGGGGTGCGGGGTCTCTATGATGGCGCAGTTTTTAATTTTCGCCCGGAAGAAAGAATTATTATCGGAAGAAGTGAGAAAGCGGCTGATCTTAGGCTTGAGCTTCCACTGATCAGCAGAATGCATTGCATTATCATTTATCATGATGAAGATGATTGTTATGAGGTTGTGGATTTTTCTAAGAATGGGACATTTCTTAAAGGGAAGAAAAGGCTTGCTCCGGATACAGGCTACATTCTAAAACTGGGGGAAGAAATTAGTTTTGGAGATTGCGATAACGTGTATCGGCTGGGGTAATGATATGAGTGATAGGGCATTAAAACCTGATACAATTGTAAATGGACGTTATAGGATAGACAGAGTGCTCGGTGAGGGTGGTTTTGGCATAACATATCTTGTTCATGATATAGAAGACGACAAAGCTTATGCACTTAAAGAGTATTTTCCTCTGCAAACTGCATTCCGTAATGCGGATACGGGAGAAGTCTGTGTATATGAGGAGAATAATAATAAAGGTAAAAAGCGGTTCAGGGAAGAGGCTGAGATTCTTAAGGAATACAGGCATCTTGATGGAATAGTACATGTCCGGGACTGCTTTTCATTCAACGAAACCGTCTATATTGTTATGGAATACATTGATGGGATCACACTCAAAGAATACGTGTCGTTATATGGCGGCTTTGAATATGACGAAGTTATGGAAATGCTTACCGCATTGACTGTTCCGCCGACGGAGGAAGACCTTGTAACTGTATATGGAAATGATGATGGTGAAATCAGAAATCTTGTGAAAGACGCAGATGATGGCAGGCAGAAGAAAAAAGGCGGGATTGCTAAGTTTGTGGCAGGTTTTGCGGTGGTTGCTATTATTATAGGAGTAATATATGGGATTACTAATTCAGACAGAACAGTTGGGGAAACAATTGTTGATGAAGGCAAGGTTTCTGAGGAGATGTCAGAAACTTCTGAATCAAAGCTTTGTGAGAAGCCGGATGTCGTTGGAATGACTAATTTGGAAGCCTATAAGAAGATTCGTGAGGTCGATGATAAGATACATATTGAGACTGCAAGGCAGTACAGTGATGAGGATGTATATTGTAAAGGGTAGATGTCAGATTTCCGCTGAAAGCATTGTAAAATGGCGGATATCCTCCATCTGCTACTTTACAACATATGCGGCTGGCTCATTTGTGGTGGATGAAAAATCGCAGATGTTGAACGGAAGAAGGTGATAACCTTTTATATGTTTTCTGCAAGGAAACAGTAGACCACAGATGAAAGCGAGGTGCGTGTATGGAGATTACATATCACAGAGAAGGAGATTATCTGATACCGGATTTAACGCTGCCGGAGAATTCGGGCTACAACATAGGGAAGTTTGGAATGTTGCGGCAGGAGTATATTATGGATCATCGCAGAGGATTGTATATCAATCTTTTACTATCAGGCGAATTATGGGAATATCTGTCTGAACTGAATGAGGAATGTCACGAAGTCCTTGACCGCATTATTCCGGGAATGATGGAGAAAGAGGGTGTGACGGAAGAACTGAAAGCAGCAGATCAGATGAAGTGGGTACAGATGCGGAATAACATCCAGCATAGGGCAGAGGAATTTATTCTGCATGATTATATTTTTGTTTGATAGATATTTTATAGGTTGCTACAATGATAGCATTGTAGCAACCT
>CAMHMG010000043.1 GCA_946186175.1 uncultured Clostridia bacterium
TTAAAAAGTTTTAATCCCAAGATCTCATTTGCCATCGCTGGCTAAAATCAATCCCGTAATTTACCATTTTTGAAAAATTTGTTCGCTTAGACGTGACACTCGAATTGCTATGCAATTCTCGTTCGCGGGCATTCGCCCTATGACACCTCATAACCAAACCCGATTACCTGCAAGCAGTCATCGGCTTTGCTTATTCGTTGTCGCACGTCTCATTGCTTCTCGAAAATTTTCAGGGTTGTTTCGTTGTTTAATCATCATTCATTTTTTATGGTTCATGTGCTTGACTATATGTATTGTATCTCTATATAAATCAAGCCTTTGCGGTATGTTTAAGAGGCGTCTTCCTCACCGCAGCGAAGACTATAATATCACAGTACAATTCAGATGTCAACACTTTTTTAATTTTTTTCAACAAAATAATACACATTCATATTACCTAATAAAAACAATCTATATTTACTATGAAAATTAACGAACCAAGAACGAAGAGCGACGATAAGTTTTATCTTTAATGTATGCATAAGTAATCTCCATAAAGATTGCAAATGAACCTTAGGGCCGTTCTGCTTTATAGAAAAAAGGCACTGCAATCAATTATAATGCAGTGCCTCTAAACAAAATAATAAAAATATTTAAAGATATCATCTAAAATGCGATACTGAACCTTCCAGATTCTGTGACATATTATTCATAGCAATCATACGGCTTACTATATCATTCATACTTTGTGAAATATTCTCAACAGATGCGTTAACTTCCTCATTATTAGCTGCATTTTGTTCACTAATCGCTGACAAATCCGTAACATGACCTACCAAAACATCCTTGATTGCTTCCAAATCCTTTGTCTTTTCATTGATATCTCCAATATCAGAAACGCTTTTATTAATAGATATATTCAACTGTTCAAAGCGTTTTTGAGTTTCTATAATAACATTCTGTTCATTATTAATCGTATGCTTAATCTTATCTGCAAGCTCAACAGATTCATTAGAATTCTGCAGAATCTCCGTTGCTATATTACGAATAGTTGCTGCGCTTTCATTACTTTGTTCAGATAAATTAGAAATACTATCGGCAACAACAGCAAAACCACGACCCGTTTCACCTGCTCTAGCTGCCTCAATTGTTGCATTAAGAGCAAGCAGATTAGTCTCATTTGCGATTTCAATAATCAGTTCAATAGCATTATTGATCTTACTAATTGAATCATTGGTAAGTAAAATCTGTTCATTAATCTGTTCAACAGCTTGTACAGTGCTCTGGCTATTCTTCATAACCTCAGACATATAATCTGCAGCATCCCTACTGATTATATTCATCTGACGGGCGTTTTCATTCAAGCTGTCAACATTATTCTCTATCTCGCCAACTTTATCCCCCATTACATTCATTTGATCATTGATATCATTAACATTCTGAGCCATACTTGTTGCTCCGGATGCGAGTTCATTCATCGCCGAAGTAATCTGATTGGTAGAATCGGCACTGTGTTCTGACATCTTCTCTACAAATTTGATATCATTATCCAAGCTGTCAGCCTCACCCTTAATCTCCAAAACCATATTTTTAAGGCTGTCCTGCATTGCCCTAAGACTTGAGATCATATTCATATTCTCAGTCACAATACTATTAATACCTATATCTGATGATAAATCACCGGAAGCAAGAGTATCCATCTCGGCAGACAGTTGAACTAATGGTTTCCTTATCATTCTGGCAAAATAAACAACCAGAGCTGCAAAAATAATAGTAAATATTAGCGATATTAATAACATAACCCTGCTTGCGCTCTTTGTAGCACGCTTAACATTAATATCTGTTTCTCCGACAAATGTCATACCAACAATATTGCCTTCATTATCCTTAAGTGGAAGATAATCAACATAGTACGGAATGCCGTTAATCTCAACACCATCAGCCGTGAAATGCTTTCCACCCTTCAAACACTCACTAATCACCTTATCATTTGCCTTAGTTCCCTCAATACGCTTACCACTGTCATCCTTAATTGAAGTAAGAGCTCTGGTATCACCAATAAAAACAGTAAAATCTATATTTTCATCCTTCAATGAATCAATATACAGATAATCCTTATTCTCCCCAACGAAACCCTCTTCTCCTTCATCATTGTACCAATCTGTACAATACCGATTAAACTGTATATTCGAGGCTGTAAGCTTAGAAGCAATTGCACCTTTCACTTCGGAACTGATCTTCTTAGATCCTACAGCTACCAACAAAATGGATGTTACAATCAGAGGAAGTAATCCAAAAAGAATTAATATCTTCATCATTGTAATACCACCATACTTCATCTCACGTTGTACACTACTATTCATACTCCCCTTCTCCCCTCATCAAAAATATGTAGAACATATGTAGATATTATACTATAATCATATCGATTTAACAAGCAAAAACTTTAGTTATTGCCTCATTTACCGTATTAACTCCATTAACCTCCATCCCCTTTGGAATACTTATTCCTTCACAGTTAATACTAGGTATAATACAAGTGCTAAATCCCATTTTTGCAGCTTCTTTAATTCGTCTTTCTGCCATGGAAATGCCTCTCACCTCGCCAGACAGCCCTATTTCGCCAAAAATAATCGTATTATAGTTGATTGGAATATTACGAAAGCTTGAAACTAATGCCATAACTATCCCAAGGTCTATAGCCGGCTCATTAATCTTAATTCCACCCGCAACATTCACATAAGCATCACTGCCTGCAAGCATAAGACCTGCTCGTTTTTCCAAAACAGCCATCAGCATATTAACTCTGTTGTAATCAATCCCAACAGATGTTCTTCTTGGAAGATTAAAATTAGAATCAGACACCAAAGCCTGTATTTCTATCAGAATCGGTCTTGTTCCCTCCATAGAACACACAACTACCGAGCCAGAAGCATCCTTAGGTCTTCCTGAAAGCATTACTTCAGACGGATTATCAACTTCATAAAGGCCGCTGTCTTTCATTTCAAAAACACCTATCTCATTCGTTGACCCAAAACGGTTTTTAACACCCCTTAAAACTCTGTAGACTGCATTTTTCTCCCCTTCAAAGTAAAGAACTGTATCAACCATGTGCTCTAATGTTCTAGGACCTGCGACCGTTCCTTCCTTTGTTACATGACCAACTATGAAAATGGCTATATTCATCTGTTTTGCGACCCTCATCAATTGCCCTGTGACTTCTCTGACCTGCGACACGCTACCCGCACTGCTGCCCACTTCATCTAAATACATAGTCTGAATGGAATCAATGATCAAAACCTCCGGATTGATTTTCCCAACTGATTCTATAATAACATTAAGGTTAGTTTCAGAAAGAAGAAGCATATCACGATCAAAACCTCCGAGTCTTTCCGCTCTGATTTTTATCTGCTGTAAAGATTCCTCACCCGATACATATAATACTTTCACATCTGACATAGTCAGATTTCTACAGACCTGTAGCAAGATTGTTGATTTACCTATTCCCGGATCTCCACCTACTAAGGTAAGAGATCCTCTAACTATACCTCCTCCCAAGACCCTGTCTAATTCCTTCATGCCTGTACTTATTCTGGTATCTTCATTAACATCAACATCTAAGATACTTGTCGGAACAACACTTTCTTTTTTGTTTGTACTCTTAGCCAAACCGGTCACCACTTTTTCTTCAACAAAAGTGTTCCAGCCCTTGCATCCCGGACACTGTCCCAACCATTTAGATGATTCATATCCACATTCCTGACAATAAAACATCTGCTTAACCTTAGCCATATCTCCCTCCTTAAAACATATAAATGAAGGCGTCTGCAAATACAGTGCCACGGCAGGCTGTTTCCCACAGTGGTATAAATGCAAACGCCTTATATTACTATAAAACAATATTACAAAAATCAGTCATCATAATTTTTCAATTTTAATCTCAGAAATCTGTCCCGGATTAAGTTCTACACTTAAATTAAGCTTACCTCCGAGATTAGTTTTGACAGAACCTGTACTGTTGCCATCAATCACTACAACATACTCCTGGCCTGCCTCAAGCTCTAATGTTATTTGAGAATCTTCTAATCCTTCAACTTTAAATTCTACAGTATTCTCATTACTCGTAAAGTCATGAACCACCGTACCCGGAACTGACTCATACACAAAAGAGCCGTTACGCTCTAACTTAGTAATCTCTTTAAAGGTCTTTATCTTGTACTTATCTCCCTGAAATTCAAAACCATCAAGCTTAGTTTTCGAATCAAGATCAAAATTTCCAAAACTCAACGTACCCTTATCCTCTTTAATGAGTTCCTCAATTACTGCCATGATATTATCCTCCTGTACTATGCCTTGCAGAAATTTGCCTGCAATAACTATCTGTAGTATACAATATATGATATAACTTTTCCAGCAAAAAATACTGAACAATTTGTTAATTTTTCTAGCCTGTTACCTTAAACTTTACTTTTGATTTAATTATTGAAATCCTTACTTTATCACCGGATTTTATATTACCTGCAAGAATCTCTTCCGCCAAACTATCTTCTATTTCATTCTGTATTGCGCGCCTTAACGGTCTTGCTCCGTACTTTTTATCATATCCCTTTTCAAAGATATAATTCTTAACAGGTTCACCATACTTAATCTCAATATTCATCTGTGTCTTGACACGCGTTGCAAATTGTGACATAAGAAGATTGGCAATTTCTTTGATTTCATCCTCTGTAAGCGCATGAAATACTATCGTGTCATCTATACGATTAAGGAATTCAGGCTTAAATAATCTTTTAACCTCTTCCATAACACCGTTTTTCATGTTCTCATGTTCTTTTTCTTCAGATTTGTCAGTAATAAAACCTAAAGTCTTAGGTTCCATAATTCTTGAAGCACCAGCATTACTGGTCATTATTATGATGGTATTCTTAAAGTCAACCTTTCTACCCTGCGCATCTGTGACATGACCATCATCAAGTATCTGTAACAGAACATTAAAGATATCTACATGCGCCTTTTCAATCTCATCAAACAATATTACTGAATAAGGGTTCTTTCTCACCTTTTCAGACAATTGTCCTCCCTCTTCAAAACCAACGTATCCCGGTGGAGAACCTATCATCTTGGAAACACTATGTTTTTCCATGTACTCTGACATATCCACACGGATAAGATTCTTCTCGTCACCAAACACAGACTCCGCAAGTGCCTTAGATAATTCCGTCTTACCGACACCCGTAGGACCAAGAAATAGAAATGAACCTATAGGTCTCTTAGGGTCCTTAAGACCAACTCTTCCTCGCTTAATTGCTTTTGCAACAGCTTCAACCGCCTCATTCTGACCAATAACTCTCTTGTGTAGTTCGTCTTCAAGACGAAGAAGTCTTTTACTCTCTTCCTCCTGTAATCTATTGACCGGAATCTTAGTCCACTCAGATACTACTAATGCAATATCCTCGTCATCTAACATCATATTTTCTTTTTTGATTCCATTTTCATGCTTTTTAATTAATTTTTCCTGTTTTTCTTCAAGTAGTTTAATTGCCAGTTTAGTCTCATGGGCAGTTTCAAGATCATTTGACATGAATGACTGATCTAATTCATCATTTAATGCCTTAAGCTCCTTCTCTACCTCTTTCATCTGAGGAGTGATCTTATAAACTGAAAGCCTTTTCTTAGCAGCCGCCTCATCCATAAGATCAATTGCTTTATCAGGAAGAAATCTGTCGTTCAAATATCTTATAGATAAATCAACACAAGCTTTAAGTGCAGCATCACTTATCTCAATCCCATGATGAAATTCATATCGTGAGCGGAGACCCTTAAGTATATCATAAGCTTCTTCCTTGGTAGGTTCATGAACCGTTACAGGCTGAAAACGACGCTCCAACGCGGCATCCTTTTCAACATATTTACGATATTCTGAAGTTGTCGTAGCTCCAATCATCTGAAGCTCACCTCTGGATAATGCGGGTTTTAGAATATTAGAAGCATCAATCGCTCCTTCTGCACCACCGGCACCAATAATAGTATGAAGTTCATCAACAAACAGGATAACATTACCTGCCGCTGTCACTTCGTTGATCAACTTCTTGATTCTCTCCTCAAATTCTCCCCTATATTTAGATCCTGCAACCATACCCGACATATCGAGAGACAGTACTCTCTTATCCTTAACTGTATCAGGAACATCTCCCGATACAATCATCTGCGCCAAACCTTCCACTATCGCAGTCTTACCGACTCCGGGTTCTCCGACAAGACAAGGATTATTCTTCATTCTACGGCTTAAAATCTGCATTACCCTTGACATTTCTTCACTTCTTCCAACCACTGGATCCAATCTGCCTTCAGCTGCAAGATAAGTAAAATCTCTCGAGTACTGGTCAAGTGTAGGTGTAGAAGATTTTCCTTTTTTATCCTTGGATTTTAATTTGTTAAGTTCTGTTTTAATCTGTGATGGTGATAAGCCCATAGCCTCTAATATATCAGAATATAACTTAGCAATTGCAACATTCATCGCTGTAAGCAATCTAAACGCAACACTGTCAGGATGTTTAATAATAGCGATCAACAAATGTTCAGTTCCTACAGAAACAGCTTTATAATTCTTTGCTTCCTTTGCTGCCATATCAAGTATATCCTGGCATCTCTTAGAAAATTCAGCTTTATTAGCCAATGCTACATTAGTATGATCCATCAACAATTGATTAGTTAATGCTTCAAGCTTACTGTCCTCCACTCCGTTTTTAATTAAAACAGCATAAGCAATTCCATTGTTTTCCTTAAGCAGACCTAAAAGCAAATGTTCACTGCCTACATACTCCTGTTTTAGCTCAAGTGCGATTTTCTTTGCATACTTTAAAGCGTTATTAGCGCTTTTGGTATAACTATGACTCATTATAAACTCCATTCTGTCAAATAATATTGGCAATTATTTTACATAATATCTTTACGTAATATGTTTACGTAACATATTGACATAATGCAAAAAAATCATTTTCCGTTATCTTATGCCTCATCAATAGCTTTTCCAATATCATTTCTCATATACTTATTATCGAAATCTATCCATTTTGTTGCCTCATATGCATTGGCTCTGGCTTCCTTAAGATCTTTGCCCTTTGCAGTAACACCAAGCACACGTCCGCCGTTAGTTACAGTCTTCTGACCCGCAAACTTGGTTCCGGCATGGAATACATAGTAACCATCCTTGCCTTCAAATGATTCAAGTCCCTTAATCTCAAATCCCTTCTCATAAGAAACGGGATATCCGTCTGAAGCAAGCACAACACATACCGCCGCATTATCCTCAAACTGAAGGTCTATCTCATCAAGTCTTCCATCAACGCATGCTTCCATAACTTCAATTATATCATTCTTCATTCTCGGAAGTACAACCTGTGCCTCCGGGTCACCGAATCTTGCATTGAACTCTAACACCTTTGGCCCCTTTTCAGTTAACATAAGTCCTGTAAATAGAACACCTACAAAATCTCTGCCCTCCGCTTTCATTGCAGCCATAGTCTTGTCATATATCTCTTTCTGACAGAATTTTGCAATGTCCTCTGTATAGAAAGGACTTGGAGAAAATGTTCCCATTCCGCCTGTATTAAGTCCCTGATCGCCATCCTTAGCACGCTTGTGATCCTGAGCAGATGTCATGGTCTTTATCGTAGTGCCGTCGCAGAATGCCAGCACGGAAACCTCCCGGCCAGTCATGAACTCCTCAATGACCATGCGATTGCCGGCATCTCCAAAATGCTTGTCAAGCATTATCTCCTTAACTCCTGCTTTAGCTTCTTCCAAATCCTTGCATATAAGAACGCCCTTGCCAAGTGCAAGTCCATCAGCCTTCAATACGATAGGAAAGGTTGCAGTTTCAAGATACTTAAGCGCATCATCCGCATTATCAAAATTCTCATAGGCTGCAGTCGGAATATCGTACTTTTTCATAAGATCCTTAGAAAAAGCCTTAGAGCCTTCAATGATAGCTGCATTAGCACGTGGTCCGAACACCTTGATTCCTGCCTTTTCAAATGCATCCACACATCCTGCAACCAAAGGATCATCAGGTCCAACGATTACAAAATCAATGCCTGTTTCCCTGGCAAAATCAACCTGCTTATCAAAATCCATAACAGGAATATTAACACATTCCGCAATCTCAGCAATTCCTGCATTGCCCGGAGCACAGTATATCTCATCCACTCTTTTGCTCTTTGAAACGCAGTATGCTATTGCATGCTCTCTTCCACCGCTTCCTATTATAAGTACTTTCATTTGTCCTAATATCCTCCTTGAAATGTTTTATATCATTATTAAATAATCTACCAGTTTTTCTTCTCCTTCAAATAATCATACGTTCGTGAATAGCTTGATTCCTAAATTATTATGAATTTATAACCGTCTTTCCATCCACTACAGACACCCTACCGTTCGCAATAAGATTAATCGCCTCCGGCAGAAGTTTCCACTCAGCCTGCTCCATAACACGTCGCTGCAAGATTTCAGGTGTATCACCCTGCTCGACTTCAACTGCTTTCTGTAAAATGATCGGTCCCGTATCAGTTCCTTTATCTACAAAATGCACAGTTGCACCCACTACCTTCACACCTCGGCTAAGTGCAGCCTCATGCACCTTTAGTCCATAGAAGCCTGTGCCGCAAAATGAAGGTATAAGCGACGGGTGTATATTGATAATTCTGTTCTCATATTTATCAATCAATTCAAGTGGAATCACCACAAGATATCCTGCAAGAACAATAAGATCAACATTTAATGAATCAATAGTCTCGATTAATGCCTTGTGAAATTCCTCTCTTGTGCCGTAATCCTTAGGCGATACAAGAATATCCTTGATTCCTGCATTCTTCGCTCTCTCTAACGCATACGCACCCTTGTTGTTGCTGATCACAGCAACCAATTCAGTATTAGTTATCTTTCCATCATTTATCGCATCAATGATAGCCTGAAGATTGGTGCCGCCACCGGACACCATTACTGCTACTCTTAACATATCTTCACGCCCTTCTCCCCTGACTCAATAGTTCCAAGTTTCCATGCCTTGTCTCCTGCAGCATTAATAGCAGAAATCGTCTTATCTGCATCAGCGCTGTCTACCGCAAGCACCATTCCAACACCCATATTAAAGGTGTTATACATCATCTGTTCCTCAATATCACCTGTCTTTGCAAGGAGTTTGAATATTGCGGGAACCTCGTATGAATCCTTCTCTACAACTGCGCATATTCCATCCGGAAGCATTCTCGGAATATTCTCATAGAAACCTCCACCTGTTATATGCGAGCATCCCTTGACCGTAATGCCCGCTTCCTTAACGCTCTTTAAAGCCTTAACATATATTCTTGTAGGTGCAATGAGCGCTTCTCCCAAAGTCTTGCCAAGCTCATCATAGTAAGTTTCCAAAGACTCCTTCGTCATCTCAAATACTTTTCTGACAAGAGAAAAACCGTTAGAATGCACACCCGAAGAAGCAATACCGATCAAAGTATCACCCGGCTTAATATTCTCTCCTGTTATAAGATTCTTCCTGTCACATACACCAACTGCAAATCCTGCAAGGTCATATTCATCAACAGGCATAAGATCAGGATGTTCAGCTGTCTCGCCACCGATAAGTGCTGCATCAGACTGCTTACAGCCTTCTGCCACACCCTTGACTATTGTTGCGATCTTCTCAGGATAATTCTTGCCACATGCAATATAATCAAGGAAGAATAACGGCTCACCTCCTGCACAAGCTATATCATTGACACACATTGCCACAGCATCTATACCTATTGTATCATGCTTATCCATAATAAATGCCAGCTTAACCTTAGTACCGCATCCATCAGTACCTGAGAGAAGTACCGGATCATCCATATCCTTAATCTTCTTAAGGGAAAATGCTCCCGAAAAACCTCCAAGACCTCCAAGTACTTCAGATCTTAACGTTTCCTTAACATAATCCTTCATAAGCTCCACTGACTTATAGCCTGCCTCAATATCAACGCCTGCTTTCTTGTAATCCATTATCATTTCCTCCTAATGATCATTTTTCGTAACTATTTAAGTCCCTTCATAGCTACCATTCTTCTTTAATATATATTGAAACTGAATGATATCGCTGTCAAAAACGCCTTTTGCCATCCAATGATATATGAGATTTTTTTGTGTAAGCACAAAGCAATTATTGAGTTTTGACATTTATATCATGCAATTATATATCTTTAACTTTGGTAATATCATATCTTTTCATTCTTAATCTTTCTGTAAATTCATCAACAGGCATCGGTCTGTCAAACAAAAATCCCTGAACCACATGGCAGTCGATATCATGTAAGAACTCAACCTGTGACCAATTCTCAACACCTTCGGTTATAACATCCATATCAAGCTCTCTGGCCATCCTGACAATGTTGGTTATAACTATCATGTCACTTTCGGTTATTTCTTCATCATCAATAAATGATTTATCAATTTTCAAAACATCAACTGAAAAATTTCTCAATATATTAAATGAAGAAACTCCTGTTCCAAAATCATCAATTGCTGTAGCTATACCATGCTCCTTCATCTTCTCCATGAATACATTTAGCATTCCATATTCTTCTTCATCAGAAGTCTCAGTAATCTCTATTTCTATATATTTCGGATTAATTCCAAAATCATTGATCATATCAATTATTCTCTGTGGAAAATCCGGATTAAGTAAATGTTTACGGGAAAAGTTAACAGACACTCTTACAGGCTTAATTCCCTGTATTTGCCACAGATTAATGTCATGGCATACCTTTTCCAACATATAGAAATCAAGTTCACATACCGTACCATCTGATTCAATAAGCGGTATAAATTCACCAGGAGCAATAACTTTACCATCAGACACCCATCTCGCCAATGCTTCTGCACCTGAAATGCTGTATGTATCCGTCTCAACTTTGGGCTGATAATAGACTACAAATTCGCCTTTCGCTAATGCAGGTTTGAACTTTGCACGTATCTGTTTCTGATGAAATGCTTCCTGATTCATTTCCTTTGTCAGAAACATATATGGTTTTTTTGTGACATTCTTCGCAACATTTAATGCAACAGAACATCTGCTTATAATCTGACCATAATCTTCAAGATCATCTTCTATCTCAAATACGCCTGCAACTGCAGGCACATTAACCGTAATCATTTTTCCATCAACATAGGCATAAGTCTCAAAGTTCTCTATGAGCTTAAGAAACAGCATTGTCCTTTCCTTTTGAATCAGTGCTACAAAATTATCCCCGCCTAATCGACCGATACACTCATCTTTATTTGCAAAATCAATAAGCGCAGAGGTATAACGACACAATATTTTATCCGCCTCCTCCTTGCCAAACTCCATATTGACAAGTCCAAAACCTTTGAGATTAAAATAAAACGCATTATATCGTGACAGCTCTTTTTTGTAATACTTATCTTTAACATATTCAAAATATCCCATGAAATTAGGCATTCCTGTCATCGAATCAGTCAAAGAGGATTTCTTAACAATACCCATTAGTTTATACTTTCCAAGATGGAAGAAAAGAATATCAAACATTACATCCATATCTTTCTTTTCCTGTTCCGTCCACGGCTCGCTGCCTTCAAGTCCTACCAGGGAAAAACCCGCAACCTTATTATTTTCATAATAAAAATCCTTGGAATATATATTATTTTCGTCAATATTACCCTTGTTAAGAAAAAATATCTTATTATCGTCTTTTTCATCATCAAATATACTACTGCCGTTCTCATAATAATGTATCCGCACTTCTCCAAAATGAAACTGTTCAGCCATCTCAATAAATGCATCCTTAATCACTTCAAATGAATTAGCGTTATTAGTTAGTATATTAACAAATTTTGCAAAATGTTGATCACACAGCATCTAAAAGCCCCCCGTAAACTCTTCGATAAAGTCTATAAACTCCCGTCTGGCACCCTCAATAACCGCATCTTCTCTTGTGTCTAGTGCTTTTTCAAATTCTCTAAGCGCATATTCAATCTCTATTCTGTTTCTGCCAACGCTCTCCTCATACAAACGCTCACCCTTTAACAGCAGAAGCTTATTCTCCTCTTTTTCCCTCGGATGAATCTTAAGATAAGACAGTGCCTCCATTCGTTCCTTTATCTCTTCTTCAGACATATCCGTTGCATTAGTCCTTATGATCTGCTTTGTAATTTCTCCTGTAGATATAACCTTAATCTCCACCTCAAGTATTGAATTGACATCATAAGTATACGTTACATCAACACATTCTTTTCCAGCTTCAGCTTTAGGAACATTAATTCTGATCTCACCAAGCAGTACATTATTACCTGTAAATCTGCTTTCACCCTGAAGAACTTTACATCTTATCTGCGTCTGATTATCACTGACTGTATATAACCTTTCCGTTCTGCTTGCCGGAATAGTTGTATTTCTCTCTATTATAGGACAATAATGACCATCCTCAAACCTGCCGTTCTCCTTCTCCCATACAACCTCTGTTCCCAGAGTAAATGGACACACATCAGTTAAAATTACCTCTTTGATTCCTTCCTTGCGCTCCTTCATTGCACCCTGTACAGCAGCGCCAAGCGCAACCGCCTCATCAGGATTGATTGAAGTGTCCGGCAGATTGTGAAAAAGTTTTCCTACAAACTTCCGGATAAATGACAACTTGGTAGCTCCGCCTACCAAAACAACGCGGTCTATATCCTTAAGCCTAATATTGGCGTCAGCAAGACTTCTCTTAATAGGCTGTCTTATCTTATCTAACAGTTCATCACACTTTGCTTCATATTCGTCTATACTCAGATTAAGCTCATAAGTCTTTTCATTAATAATACAAGACATAACGCTGTTGTGATTATCTTTGAAGCCAATCTTTAAATTTTCCGCCTGCTTTCTAATATATCTCAGTTCCTTGTCATTTAACGTATTCTTATCAAGCTCCGGATTCTTGTCAAAAAAGATATCCTCTATAACCTTGGTAAAATCTTCACCGCCAAGGAAATTATCACCGGCAACAGCTCTCACTTCAATTATTGTATCAATTAGTTCCAGGATAGAAACGTCAAATGTTCCTCCTCCTAAATCAAACACAAGAAATTTGCCATTGTTACTGTTCTGATACAGGCCATATGCTATAGCAGCTGCCGTAGGCTCACTTATTATTCTTTCAACCTTAAGCCCCGCCAGTTTGCCGGCTCTTTTGGTTGCTTTTCTTCTTTCATCATTAAAGTATGCGGGCACACTGACAACCGCCTCAGTCACCTCTTCTCCAAGATATACCTCTGCATCCTCTTTCAAAGCTTTTAAAACAAGCGCCGACAACTCCTCCGGAAGAAACTTCTTTCCGGATAGTTCATATATCTTTTCACTACCCATACTACGCTTAAATACAGAAGCAGCGCTTTCAGGATATAAAAGCATTCTCTCTTTTGCTGTTTCACCTATATATACTTGTCCATCCTCATCAACGCTCACAACAGAAGGAGTAAGATTTTTACCAAGACGATTAGGTATTATCTTAGGTCCGTCTTCAGTGTAATAAGCCACAAGACTGTTTGTAGTTCCCAAATCTATGCCAATAATCATATTGCGTCCTCGCTTATATCAAAAATATGTATGTCAATTTTCTCTTCTTAATATGCTATATCAAAACATCAATAAAGCTAGAATTACGAAATAAAGTTTCTTAATTATATAAAAAAGCGTACTTACAGACATATGCATAATAACACAAAAACACAAGAATTACAATTCCTGTGTTTTTTATATTACGACGATTTTTATTAAACTTATTATGCAATACTGATAAAAGACTCTTATCTCGTATATATTCAGCCAGACTTCATAGATACGCGACAGACATGGTGCTTACGCTCATTCCAGTTTGCCTGTCGTATCGTAGAATATACATTTTTCTAAATTTTCATCTTATCATTAACGATTGTCAAATGTCTCCGTGCACAAGGATAATCACCTTTTAGCTTAATCGCTTTGTCATATAATTTTGCCGCTTTATCATACTCTTTTTTCATTTCAGCAACCAATCCCATGCCAAAAAAGTATTCGAAGCACTGTAAGCACTCACACATAACACAAAGCTTACACTGATTGATCTGATCAAAATATTTTTCAGCTTCATTGATCTCTCCTGCACACAGTTTTGCAATTCCAATATTGTATGACCACATAGGACGATATCTCAGATCACTAAGTACTTCTTTTATACTTCTGAAAGAATCTTTTACATTATCAATATATTGTTCAGATTTAGCCTTAGCTTTATATTCAAAATCCATTTCAAAAGCTATTGTCATAGACATAAAATAAAGCTCTCTTTTTTCACGTGCAGAACTATTATCTGCGGTTAATTTTCCTTCCGCATAATCTATCATTTTTTCTGCCTTTTTCAATTCCCCCCTGTCTCTGTAATATTCAGCTATTCTTATCAATGATTTTACGGAAATATCCGGTCTTACCGGTCTCTTCCACCAGTTTAACACCTTCTTATAATAATATTCCGTTTTTGAGTCATCTCCTGACTGTCTGTACACATCAGCAATATCACAATATAACATAAGTATCTTTTCGTATGTTTTATTTTTTGATTTGTCATCCTTTATTTTATCAAGTAAAGTATATTGTTTATTATTGTTTTTTCTATCTTCTATTATTTTTTCATAACACTTAACGGCTTTCTGATATTCACCCTTTTTACAATATAGTTTGGCAACATTTTCTTTATAGCCAAAAAGATTATTGAATAGCTTTATCATTTTATTATATATATTTATTGCTTTGTCAAATTCACCTCTGACTATATAGCATTCTGCAAGATTAAGATATGGTAAATGATCCTTTTTTTCATCAAGCTCTATAGCCTGTTCAAGAGGTAGAATCGCCTCGTCAATACGTCTAAGCTTTAGAAGAGCACAACCCCAATTATTATATGCATAATATGAGTTTTCATCTCTTTCTATAGCTTTTTTGCAATCATCAACAGCTAAATCAAGTTCATAAATATCAATATACAGATTACCTCTTTCCATATATCCCTCCGCAGAATCAGTAATATCTATATATTCCGTAGCATATTTAATCCCCAGTCTGCTTTTATCCAGATCATGATCCCTGTTAGAAAGATAACTGTATAAAAACATAAGACGTCTCAATACGACTTGATATTCAGGATCTTTGTCATATGCGCCTTTATAACAAAACAGAGCATTTTTATAATCTTCGACTTTTTCATAACATATACCAAGTTTGGTCTGCATATACGGAGAGGGATTCTCTTTAAATAGTTTTCTGCATAATTTCAATGCCTCGCCAGTTTTGCCTGACTGATTATAAATATCAATTTTAAGATTTTGCAATGAATAATCGGGTTCATGAACAAGCAGATAATCATCAATCACTTTAAGAGCTTTGTCATTATCATCCATATCCCAACATATCAAAGCATGCTCTCTGATTACGTCCTCATATTTTTCAATATCCGTAGGATTATCTTCTGTTCTTTTGGAAATATCATCCTCTAGCTTAAGAATCCTTTCAAGACATCATTTAATATTATCCTTTGTAAAATTCTTATAATGAAGAACTCTGATCTCATACAATTTCAAAGAATCGC